>MNWR01000050.1 GCA_001872725.1 Proteobacteria bacterium CG1_02_64_396
GCTGTCGGCCACGATGAGTTTCACCCCACACAAACCCCGGCGTACCAGGGAGTCGAGGAAGCCGCGCCAATGAATCTCGGCCTCGGAAAGCGCCACCGAAACCCCCAGCACCCGGCGATGGATGCCCCCGGTACGCACTCGTTCATAACGGGCATCGAGAAACACGTAGGGGGTTGGCCCCAAAGGGCGCTGGCGCCAAGCGGCGAGCCCCTCGTCGAGGCTCTGGGCGGCCCGGCTGACCTGCGTCGAGGAGATCGCCACCTGCGGTCCCACCAGTTTCTGCAACACCGTGATGACCTACCCCCTGGACGTACATCTCGGCCAAGGCAAGGTTCACGGCCCGTTCGGTACGAGACCCTTTTTCCAGGGCGCTGGGGTAAAAGCTGCTGTCGCGCACCTGGGGTCCCTCGACGGTGATCTCAACAAGACGGGTCGTCATGGTTTTGGGTTTGAAGCCGTTGGCATAGCCTCGGCGCTCGCTGGTACGTTCAGGGGTGGGCGCCCAAATATTGCGCCGGTTCGATCTTGCAGGCCTCGTTGATCAGAATTCGAAGCGCCTCTCCGGCGCCATCCAGGCCCTGATTCAACAACGCCGAAAAAGCCCCTCCAAGGGGTGGCCGGGGTCGACATGCACGGCCATGACGTCTCTTCTTCAAGGATGAGTGAAAAATGGCATCAAAGAAGAACCTAAGACCCCAGCCAATGGGGAATGCCGCAATTACAGAATGAAGGTTGCACTAACACGCATTCGTTTTATTTAGACTGAAGGATTGTTGCACCGACCGATTGAACCCTAACTTCTTGTCTGCGGTACTTAAGCAAGGGGCCGAATCCCCCCATGTCGCCTTTGCGACAACCCCATCCCCTTGTCGCAAACGATCCCGCCTGAAATACCATAAACCACTGAAAAAACAGTAACTCTGACGCTGGCACCCCGCTTGCGATGACTCGGCTGTAGCTCGGGGAACATCCCTTGAGCGAGTCACCTTGAGCGGAGGTGCCAACATGATTCCCAACCCCATCGACATCGTGGTAGACGACACGACCCTACGGGACGGCGAGCAATCGGCGGGGGTGTCGTTTTCACTGGATGAAAAGATCGCCATCGCCGCGCGGCTTGCTGCCATCGGCGTCCCCGAACTTGAGATCGGCATCCCCGCCATGGGCGAGGAGGAGCGCGAGTCAATTCGGGCCATCGCCGACTTGACCCTGAGCGCCAAACTCCAGGTCTGGTGCCGCATGCACGAGGGCGATCTGGCCGCTTGCGCCGGACTTGCCGTCGACCGGGTCGACCTCTCGATCCCGGTTTCTGATCAACAAATCCACGCCAAATTGGGCATCTCTAGGCAGGCGGTGCTGAGCCGCATCGCCCGGATCGTCCCCCAAGCCCGCGCCATGGGGCTCAAGGTCTGCCTCGGCGGTGAGGATGCCTCCCGCGCCGATCCCGACTTTTTGTTGAAGGTGATCGAAGCGGCCCAGGCGGCGGGAGCTGATCGCTTCCGCTATGCCGACACGGTCGGAATTCTGGAGCCCATCGGGGTGTTGCAGCGCATCGGCAAGATCAAGGCATCGTGCGATCTCGATATTGAAATGCACGCCCACGACGACCTGGGTCTGGCCACCGCCAACACCCTGGCCGCCGTGGTCGCCGGGGCGACCCACGTCAACACCACGGTCAACGGCCTGGGAGAGCGGGCCGGTAATGCGCCGCTTGAAGAGGTGGTGCTGGGGCTGCGCAAGCTTTACGGCATCGAAACCGGCATCGATCTGCACCACTTCCCGGTTCTATCCAAGCTGGTCGAGGCCGCCTCGGGCCGCCCGGTCGCCTGGCAAAAAAGTGTGGTCGGGGCGGGGGTTTTCACCCACGAATCGGGGATTCACGTCGACGGCCTGCTGAAGGATCCGGCCAATTACACCGGGCTCGATCCGGCCGAGGTGGGGCGTCACCACGAGTTGGTGCTGGGCAAACACTCGGGCAGCCAAGGGGTGATGCTGGCCTATGAGGCCATTGGGATGCGGATCGACCGCGAGGCGGCCACCGCGCTGCTGCCCCACATCCGCCAGCTCGTCACCCAAACCAAACACGCCCCCAAACCCGATGAGCTGCGGGCGCTGCTGCATCGACTGCCGACCCAACCGGCGTGGCCCGACCTGGTGCAGTCCGAGGAGATGAGACGATGGGCGTGATTCCGGTCAGCCCTGAGCGGCAAGAGGAGCGGGTGGCCGGGGCCTGGTCGTACCGGGCCGAGGTTACCGAGCCCCAAGCGAAAAAGCCCCAAGCCCGATTGGCCCCAACCCAGGCGGATCAACCCAAGCCCCCCGGCCTGTTGCGGCTGCTGGCCGAGGATGTCGCCTGCGTCAAAAAGCGCGACCCCGCCGCACGTTCGCTGTTTGAGGTGCTGACGATTTACCCCGGCGTCCAGGCGTTGATGGCCCACCGTTTGGCCCATCGGCTGTGGCATTGGCGGCTGCGCTATGCGGCGCGCTGGATTTCGTTCGTCGCCCGGGCCGTCACCAACATCGACATCCACCCCGCCGCCCGGATCGGACGACGGTTCTTCATCGACCACGGCGCCGGGGTGGTCATTGGCGAGACCGCCGAGATCGGCAACGACTGCACCCTCTACCACGGGGTCACCCTGGGCGGCACCTCCTGGGCCAAAGCCAAACGCCACCCCACCCTGGGCGACGGGGTGTTGGTGGGGGCGGGGGCCAAAATCTTAGGGCCGGTGATTCTTGAAGATGGGGTTCGGGTCGGGGCCAACGCGGTGGTGGTGATCGACGTCCCCGCCGGACGGACCGTGGTGGGGATTCCGGGGCGGATCGTGCAGCCGGTGCCGGGTGGCAAGTTGCCCGAGCAAGAGATCGACCTGAACCACCACCTGATGCCCGACCCGGTGGGCCGCGCCATCGCCTGCTTGCTCGACCGCATTGAGGTATTGGAACAACGGCTTGGGGAGGCCCCCTGCGACGATTGCGATCCCGTCGACGGGGTGTGTGGCGCCCAGTCGTTCGGGGAGGGGAAAAGTCCTAAGAAATTGTAAGAGCGCCGCCCCCGGCGCGATGGCTCTTGCCCCCTCGCCCCCCCCAGGGGGAGAGGGTTGGGGTGTGGGGGCGGCCATGCGGGTGAGATGGTTGATTCGTGGGCGACGGCGCTTCGTGCGCGAGGTGTTGGCGGGTGATCCGCCCTGCCCAACGCCACCACCCCTCTCCCCAGGTCTGGGGCGAGGGGACGGTGCCGCCACAGGTCGCTCGGAGACCGGGCTCCTGCACCCGTAACGAACGGTCGTGGCTTGTGGTAGGAGCCCGGTGCAGATCATGCAAATAAATGGGTAGGAGCGCCGCCCCGGCGCGATGGCTCTTGCCCCCTCGCCCCCCCCAGGGGGAGAGGGTTGGGGTGAGGGGGCGGCCAGGTGGGCGAGATGGTTGATTCGTGGACGACGGCGCTTCGTGCGCAAGGTGTTGGCGGGTGATCCGCCCTGCCCAACGCCACCACCCCTCTCCCCAGGTCTGGGGCGAGGGGACGGAGCCGCCACAGGTCGCCCGGAGACCGGGCTTCTGCACCCGTAACGAACGGTCGTGGCTTGTGGTAGGAGGGCGCAGCAGGCAATACCAATAAATCGGTAGGAGCGCCGCCCCGGCGCGATGGCGCTTGCCCCCGCATCCCCTTGCCCCCCATCAGGGGACGAGCGTCGGCACACTGAAACATCCAAGGGATTCCAGGGGGATCCGCCCAATAGGCCCTTGGCCCCCGTGTTCGGCCAACCCCCTTCCTGAAATAAACCGAGGTTCGCCATGACCCCGAACGATCCTCATTGCAGTTTTTGCGGTGCTCCCCGCGCCCCCGACACCCCTTTGATTGCCGGACAAGATGGGGCGATTTGTCCGCAGTGCGTCGAGCTCGCCCACAAGGTCGCCAGCTCCTGGGGACGCAAGCGGGCCATCGCCGACCTGCACCGCGAGCTGCCCAAACCGGCCACGATCAAAACCAAACTCGACGACTTCGTGGTCGGCCAGGATCTGGCCAAAGAGATCCTCTCGGTCGCGGTCTACAACCATTTCAAGCGGCTGCGGCTTGAAAGCCGCCTCGACGGCCAGGGCGAGATCGACGAAGAGGTCGAGATCGACAAATCCAACATCCTGCTCATCGGCCCCTCCGGCACCGGCAAAACCTTGATCGCCTCGACCCTGGCCAAAATCGTTGGGGTCCCCTTCGTGGTGGTCGACGCCACCACCCTGACCCAGGCTGGCTACGTCGGTGAGGATGTGGAGTCGATCTTGGCTCGCCTGCTTGAGGCGGCCGAGGGGAACATCGGGCAGGCGGAGTGGGGGATCGTCTACCTCGACGAGGTCGACAAACTCGCCAAGGCGGGGGAGGGCTCCGCCCGGGTGCGCGACGTCTCGGGCGAAGGGGTGCAGCAGGCGCTGCTCAAGCTGGTCGAAGGGGGGGAGATCAAGGTTCCTACCGGCAAGGGCAAACATCGCGACGGCGAGACCGTCACCCTCGACACCCGCAACATCCTCTTCATCGCCGGCGGCGCCTTCCCCGGTTTGGAAGAGATGGTCGCCCGCCGCATCGCCCCGCCCCACACCGGCGGCGGCTTTCATGCCCGCGTTGTGGCCGAAGAGGATCGCCCCGATCCCGAAACCATGCTGCTCGAAACCACCCCCGACGATCTACGGCTGTTTGGGTTGATCCCCGAATTCATCGGCCGCTTTCCGGTGCTGGCGATACTGGAGCCGCTGGACGAGGCGACCCTGGTCAAGATTTTGACCGAACCCAAGAACGCACTGACCCGGCAGTACCGCAAGCTCTTCGCCTTCGATGGGGTCGATCTGGGCTTCGAACCCGAGGCTCTGACCGCCATTGCATCCGAGGCGATCAGCCGGGGCACCGGCGCCCGCGGTCTGCGTGCCGTGCTCGAAAAACTGCTGCGCCCTCTGATGTTCTCGGCCCCCGATTGGGAGCAAAAGGAGGGGCTGGGGAAACGGCGCTGCGTCGTAACGGCGGGGATGGTGCGGGGGGAGGAGGCGGTTGTGGTCGAGGAGGTGGAAGTGGCTGACGACAAGGAGCGAGTTCGGGCGCGAGGGTAGGTTTTTGGGGAAGCAATACGAAAGGCGGGTTACGCGAGCGAAGGACGCGAAGAAAAGAGTGCCAGCGATTTTAATTCCCCCTGCAGTGCCCGAGAGGTGTGCCGTTGACCGCAAGCACCAGATTCCCAACCCGGGTTAAGAGGGGGGTGAAGCGGCTTTTTTACAGGCGCTGAGCAAGGTTCCCGATGGGGAGCCCGCCAAGCGGATCGGCTTTGATGCCGTCGAATGATTGAATATCGAAAGCGGCCCCAGGGCCGCTTTTTTATTGGGATGCGTGGGGTATCCTGAACGGACGGCAAAGGCCGCTTGCAGGAATTCCCCGTTTGGCGATTGAAGGAGGCGGACATGATTTCCCCCCGGTTACTCCCTTTGTTTGGTTGGGCGTTGGCCCTTTCCACCGCAAGTCTGCTGTCGGGCTGCGGTCCCGACGTAAGTGAGGAGGAGCTGGCCAAGCTGCGCTCCAACCAGACGTTGCTGACCAAGCTGCAAGCCGATGCGACGCAGTGGGCTAAGGAGCGCAAGCAGCTGCAAGAGGCGGTGCAAGCGGCCAAGATCGAGATCGACCGGCTCAGCGCCAGCCCCCAGGCGGCTACCCCTGCCCCTAAAGAGGTCGAGGCCTCCGCCGCCCCGGTAGCGCCGAAAGAGCCCACCCCGCCACCCCCCGCGCCCGTGGCGACCGCGCCGCAATCCCAAGATGTATTGGTCCTGGGCAATCTGCCGATCTTCGAACCGGGCAGCGTCGACATCACCCCCGCTGGGGCGGCCAAGCTCAAAGAGATCGCCCCAGCCCTGCGTCGGGTGGCGGCGGGGCAGAAGATCGTGGTGGTTGGTCACGCCGACCCCATCCCCCCCGGCAAGAACATCAAAGAGCGCCTGCCCGACAACTGGGCCATCTCGTCGGCTCGGGCCCAGGCGGTGATCCGCTATCTGGTTTGGGGTGAAGGGCTCCCCGCCGACCGCTTCGTGCTGGAGGCGATGGGCAGCAGCGATCCGGTGGCCGGGAACGACACCCGTGCCGGACGGCAGCAAAACCAACGGGTGGAGATTCGGATTCAAGGGGGATCTTGAGTGAACCAGGAGGGGCAGCCGTCGGTTTGGGGCGGGTTTTTGGGACCGCCTTCCCATGTGGATGGGGTTTCTGGGTGGGCCAGCCCTGCTGTTGGTGCCGAAAGGCGGACGCGACTGCCACAATCAGGAACGTCAGGAGGCGACCCCGTCGCCGAAGCTCTGCTTACGTTCCTGATTCTGGCGGCCCATCCCTGGGCCGCTCGGAAGCGCTAAGGAAACGCTGATGAAAGGCCTCCTGCCTTGAGTCGGCACGCCACGCAAAAACCAAAAGTAGGCGCCATGAGGCGGCGATGGTTTTTGCTTGGCTTGCAAAATCAACAGGGCTTCGGCGACGGGGTCGCCTCCTACGACAGCGCACCATTTTGGCGGCCCATCCCTGGGCCGCTCGGAAGCGCTAATAAATCAGCGCTTCCTTAAAGGTGGGTTCGTCTTTGCTTCCGCTCATCCCGAGCTTCCCGTTCATCCTGCTCGTTGCAGGTCGAGGGTTTCGGTGCTGTTGCCGTTGCCCCTTGGAGGGCCACGCTCCGTCGTGGCCGCCTTGGCTTTTAAAACACACCCCCCGCAATCAACCAAGAGCCCCGTCTCCCGCTGCCGCTCTGCCCACGTATTCCTTCGATCATTTCTCTACCGCGTTGACCGCGATATCCAGTTGACTGAACGGTGTATGAAAATGGGGTGAAAAGCGGATGCCACCACCGCGTGGTGCGCAGAACACCCCCGCCTGTTGCAACCGGGCAAAGGCTCCATGGGTATCGCCGTCGCGGGGAACAAAGGTGACGATCCCGGCATGACGGGCCGGGTCGCGGGGGGTGAGCAGGCGGTGGCCTGCGGCTTGAAGGCTCCCGATCAACAGCTCGATCCGCTCTCCGATGCGTCGCGACACCACGTCGATCCCCACCTCCTCCAAAAGCGACAGACTCGCCTCCAAACCGTAGATCCCCAGCATGTTGGGGCTGCCCGGCTCAAAGCGACGGGCGGTGGCCGCCGGTTGCCAATCCAGCCGCTCGAAATCCCCAACATGTTCGACCATGTGCCAGCCGAACTGGCGCAATTGCAGCTGTGCCCGCGCCTCGGGGCGGCTGTAAAACAGGGCGATCCCCTCGGGGCCGAGCATCCACTTGTGGCCGTCGGCGGCGACGAAGTCGGCCTGGGCCGCCTCGACGTCGAAGGGGGCTGCCCCCAACTGCTGGATGGCGTCGACGACGAAGAGAATGCCCCGCTTGCGACAGTGGTCGCCGATGGGGGGCAGGTCGAGTTTGAGGCCGACGCCGTACTGCACCGCGCTGAGTGCCACCACCCGGGTGCGCCCGTCGCAGGCGGCGATGATCGCCCCTTCGGGATCCTCCCCGCCGATCTCGGCCCGTCTCACCTCCACCCCCAGCGGGGTGAGCGACTCCCAAACGATGCGGTTGGAGGGGAATTCCTGGTCGCTGATGACCACGTTGTCGCCCGGTTGCCAAGTCAGCCCCCAGGCGATCAGCGACAGCGCCTCGGAGGTGTTCTTGCACAGGGCAATGTCGTCGGGGGAGGGGGCGTCGATGAGGTGGGCCAAGCGACGGCGCAGCCGCGCCTCGACCTCAAGCCACTGCGGGTAATTGAGCGATCCTGCCACCCCGTTCTGCATGGCAAATCCGGCCACCGCATGTACGGTGCGTTGGGGCCAAGGGGCGACGGCGGCGTGGTTGAGGTGGATCAGACCGTCTTGCAGGGGGAATTCGGGGTGCATGGGGCGCTCCTGGAGGCTCTTCGAGGGGGAGGCGCCGCCAGACTGGGGGAAGCGAAGGGGATCGGCAAGGGGTGAAAACAAAAACCCCCGCAGGCCTTTCGGCATGCGGGGGTTTTTGTTTGGTGCCGAGAGCCGGACTCGAACCGGCACGGCTTGCGCCACTAGACCCTGAACCTAGCGTGTCTACCAATTTCACCACCTCGGCACACATTCGAGAGCCGCTTACTGCTGCTGCCCTCGTCAGGGGAGGCGGATTGTTCATATCGCCCTGGGGTCGGTCAACCCCCTCAAGGCGGTATTTCGGCGATTTTTTTCGGGGGATTCGGGGCTGGCGGCTAGGGAAGCGCTGGTTTAATAGCGCTTCCGAGCGGTCCAGGGATGGGCCGCCAAAATGGTGCGCTGTCGTAGGAGGCGACCCCGTCGCCGAAGCCCTGTTGATTTTGCAAGCCAAGCAAAAACGACGTCGCCTCAAGGCGCCTACTTTTGGTTTTTGCGAAGCGTGCCGATTCAAGGCAGGAGCCTTGAATCAGCGTCTGCCTGGGTGAAACGGACGGGTTCTGCCGACTACGAGCAAACCCCAGCCGATCCAAGGGTTTAATCCGAATCGCCCCCGTGTGGCTCGGGCTGCATCGGTCTGAGGGGGCGGATCCACGGTTCGGGCTGGATGGTCACGTGTTCGATTTTAAAACGGTCATGCAGCATGTGACGCAGACCCCCCAGCGATTCGGGCCATTGGGCCAGATCCTCGACCACCACATGGGCGGTCAGGGTCGACTTGCCTCCGTCGATGCTCCACAGGTGCAGATCGTGGACCTCTTTAACGCCGGGGCAGGTCGCCATGGCGTGGCCCACCTCCTCAAGATCAAGCCCGCTGGGCACCCCCTCCATCAGCACATGGATGCTGGCCCGCAGCAGCCGGTAGGCCGAAAAGCCGATGAGCAGGGCGATGGCCAGCGAAAGCAGGGGATCGACCCAGAGCCAGCCGAAGGCGAGGACCGCCGCGCCCGAGAGGATCGCCATCACCGAGCCGAAGAGGTCGCCCAACACATGGAGCAGGGCGCCGCGCTGGTTGAGATCGTGGGGGTCGCCCCCCGAAAGGGTCAGCGCTACCACGATGTTGACCGCAAGTCCGATCAGGGCGACCACCACCACGGTGGCGCCGTCGATGGCATGGGGGGCTTGAAAACGGGCGATTGCCTCGACGACCAGAAAAATCATCAACGCCGCCATAGTCAGGGCGTTGAACCCCGCCGCCAGCACCTCGACCCGGCCCAGCCCGAAGGTGTGCCGCTCCCCCCCCGGCTTGGCTCCCCAGTGGGCGGCGGCCCAGGCGATGCCGATGGCGGCCGAGTCGGTGACCATGTGCCCCGCATCCCCCATCAAAGCCAAACTCCCAGCCCACCACCCCGCCACCGCTTCGACGGCGGCGAATCCCAGGGTCAGCAAAAAGGCGCGGCGCAACACCGAGGTGGAGGCCTGACCGTGGTGGTGATGGTCGTGCCCGTGCCCGTGGTCATGGTCGTGATGGTGGTGGTGCGCCATGGCGGAAAAGCCTTTTGCAGGAGGGGAGGAGGTCGGGGGACGATACCCCGAACCAAACTACGGAGAAACGTAGGCCGGAAGAGCGCAGCGAGGTCCGGCAGGCAGGCGCTGGATTACCCCCCCCGTCGCAGCACATGCCCAACCCATCCAACTTTTGGACTTGGCGCAAATCTGCGTCAATTGCGGAAAATCGGGTTAAAAACGACCCCCACCCCCCTCAAAACACCTGCCCAATCACCAAATACCCCGCCCAGCGGCTGCGCCCGGCGTAGGCCAGCGCCAGGGTGAGGGGTCCGGCTGCGGTGTTGGTGCCGACGAAGAGGCTGCCCGCCGCCACCCAGGTGTTCAGGTTGGTTTTGAGTGCGCCGTTCCAGGCCGAACCGGTCTCCAGCGATCCCCCGGCGAAGGCGCCCGAACCCAAACCGGTGGGGAAACGGGCCAGCCGTTGGTAGGCCACCAAAGAACCCAGCACCGCGTGTTGCCCGCTTAATCCCCCTTGCGGGTAACCCGACAAGTGGAACAGCCCCCCCTGGGTCGCCAGGTCGTAGATTGGGGTTTGGCTGTTGAGCGAGCTCTCCCCCTGGGCCAGCCCGTACACGGTGAATTCGTGCCAACTGAAAACCTGCCCCAGGGCGGCAGAGACTTTGTGGTAGGGGGCCTGAGCCCCGAATTGCCTGGGAACGGTGGTGAGGGTGACGTGCCCTTGCTGCCCTTCGCGGGGGAAGGCAGGGGCGTCGAGGGTGTCGCGTTTGATGCCAACGGTGAGGGCGACCTGCTGGATCGAGGTGGGATTGAGCCCCACCGGTCCGACCTGGCGGCTTTGCTGCACCCACTCCTTGACGATCCCAGCTCGTCCCTCCCAGGCGTTGTCCCCAAAGGTGGTGCCCAGGTCAAGGGCGATGCGCTCCAGCCGCACCTGATATTTGGCGGTTTGTTGGTCGCCCGAATAAACCCCGCGCGGATAGCGGCGTTCTTCGGCTCGGGGGGCGACGAACCACACCCCTTCGGGATCAAGCGGCTGATACCACTCGCTGACCAAGAAGTGTTCGGTCCCGAGCAGCACATCGTTGCGCCATTCGGCCCCCCAGTGGCTCAGTCCAGTGGAGAGCAGGCCAAAACGTAGGCCGTAGGTGTTGTCGCCGTTGCTGGCAGCCTGCAAGGTCACCCCGGTGCGCAGGTAGTGGGGCCCCCAGGATTTGCCGCTCAGGTGGATGAGCAGCCCGGTCTGTTCCTCGCCGTTGGGTCCGGTTCGGCGCGTGAGATCGAAGCTGACCTGTTCAAACAGCTCCATGCCGTAGAGCTTGGCAAAATCGTTTCGGAGCTGCTCCAGGTCGAGCGGTTGCGCCAAGGGGATACGGAGGCGGGCGCGGATCGCGGCGTCGGGGACATCGGAACGGTTGTCCAGGTCGACAAAAGCCACGACGGGGGGGGCGGGGCGGGGTGTTGATGGGCCTGCTGCCATTGGGCGAAGGACTCGGCGGTCAGGGCGAGTTGGGCGAGTTGGGCGAGCTGGTCGATCTGGTTTTGGGCGGCTCGGGCACCATGAGAAACCGCCTGCATCGCCTTATCGAAACTACCTGAGCCAATACCCGTAAGTCGTGGTTGAATCAATATATCTTGAGCGCCAATAGTAGCGATCTGCGCCTGGGTATTGCGGATGGTGACCAGGGTGGTGACCTGGTCGGTGACGCTGACGACCGAGTCGAGTTGGTCGGCTTTGTAGAGGGGGGCACCGACGTTGACGGCGATGACGATGTCGGCCCCCATCGCCCGCGCCACGTCGATGGGCAGGTTGTTGTCGATGCCGCCGTCGATCAGCAGCATGCGGGTGCCGTCCTCCTCGACCCAGGGGACCGGAGAGATCAGCCCCGGAATCGACATACTCGCCCGCATGGCGGTGGCCAGATCGCCGTGATCGAGCACCACCGGCTTGCCCGAAACCAGATCGACCGCCACCGCCCGAAAGGGGATGGGTAGCTGGTTGAAATCCTGGCGGTAGGCGGTATGCAGGGCGAATTTTTTGAGCAGAAATCCGAGCCGTTGCCCCTCGATCAACCCTCGGGGTAGCGCAGGAATTCCGTCGTTGTGAAAACCGAGGGTCGCCCCGACCTGGTAGGCCCGGTCGTCCTCTTTGCGCCGGAAGGTCAAATCATTGCGGGGGGAGGCGTCGCGCAGAGCGTCGCCCCAATCCACCGATTGCATCAACGCTTCGATCTGCTCCGGGCTCAGCCCCGAGGCATAGAGCCCCCCGACAATGGCGCCGAAGCTGGTTCCGGCAACGTAGTCGATGGGGATGTGCAGCGACTCCAAGACCTTAAGCACCCCCACATGGGCCGCCCCTCGCGCACCGCCGCCGCCCAGCACCAAACCGATGCTGGGGCGGTGCAGGATGGTCGCTGGAGGGGGCTCCTCGGCCAGGGCCAGGGGTGAAGCTAGGAGCAGAGCCCAGACCGACAAGAGAAACAGGGGCAGGCGCATGTTTGCCTTCATGGGGGGGGCCGAAAAAAGCGGTGATGGGGGTGGGGAGGGTAGCGGTTTGCAGGATTGGACCCAAGCCGGAAGGGGGTCCCGGTTATCGCTGTTCCACCTCCCGCAACAAATACCCCGCCGCCAGAGCGGTCAGTCCGGCGGCGGCGGCAAAGGCGCTCTCCATGCCGATCCGTTCCCAGAGCAGACCCAAAAGCACTGCCCCCGGCAGGACCAGCAAGCCGCTGAGCAGATGGTACAGACCGAACAACGTCCCCTTCTGGTCGGCGGGGGCCAAATCACCAATCAAGGCCCGCTCCGCCCCCTCGGTCATGGCCAGGGCGGCGGCGTAGACGAGGAAAAGCCCCCAGGTCGTAAGCCCACCCGCAGGGATCAACGCCAGCGCCAGCAACAGAACCACCCGCAGGCTCCATCCCAAACGGACCACCTGCAGGCGGCCCCAACGGTCGGCGGCGATTCCGGCGGGGATCGAGACCAACGCCTTGACCAGACTGGCGGCTGCCCAGATCAGGGGAACCCAGGCAATCGCCAGTCCCCCCTGAAAAGCCCAGAGCACCAAAAAGGCCTCGGGGGTGGTCGCCAGGGCAAGCACCCCGGCGGCGATGACCAGACGGCGCAGCTTGAGATCAAGGGCGCGCCAGCGCAGCGGGGCGGCGGGTAGGGCGCGGGGGACTGGAGGTGGTTGCGGGCCAAACACGAGCAAAAGCACCACCAGCAAACCGGGGACGACCGAAGCCCAAAATACCTGGGTCATCTCCAGCCCCCCCCATTGCAGCAGGGCGAAGGCGATCAGGGGGCCGAGGGTCGCCCCGGCGTGGTCCATGGCGCGGTGGAATCCAAAGGCCCGCCCCCGGATGCTCGGATCGACCGCCGCAGCGATCAAGGCATCGCGCGGCGCGGTGCGCAACCCCTTGCCGACCCGGTCGAGCACCCGCATCGCCAGCACCCAAACCCAGCCAAAAGCCAGGGCAATCAAGGGGCGAACCAGGTTGGAGAGGGTGTAGCCCGAGACCACCAGCCGCTTGTGGCCAACCCCCCGGTCGGCCAGCCAGCCCGAGAACAGCTTGAGCACACTCACCGCCGCCTCGGCCCCCCCCTCGACCAGCCCCACCACCGCCGGCCCGGCCCCCAGGGTGGCGGTTAAAAAGAGGGGAAGCAGGGGGGTAATCATCTCGCTGGCCACGTCGTTGAGGAGCGAGGCCAGCCCGAGGACGATCACGGTGCGGGGAAGAAGGTGATTCATAGAGGGAGTATGGCGGGGATTGGATCGGCGGGTAGGGGGAGGCTGGGGGGGGTGCCGCTTCTAAGCGCGGCCGAGGTAGGCTCCTAGGGAAACGCCGATTAAAGGCCTCCTGCCTTGAATCAGCACGCCTGGCAAAAACCAAAAGCAGAGCTTCGGCGACTTAGGTCGCCTCCTACGTTCCCGATTCTGGGCTGCTCGGATGCGCCGATTAAATCAGCGCTTCCTTAGGGCTAGGTTGGCGACGGTGTTTGATCTTGCTCTTTGGAAGGCCACGCTCCGTCGGGGCCGTTTTTTTCATTGTGCCAAAGGCGGCGCGACGGAGCGCTTCCCTCCAGGGGGGTGGGGGTTTGGGGGAGGGGTGCTGTCTCTTCGATTCACAGGGCAGAAATCCGCGCCACACCTCTCTACGAAACCTTCGCCATCTCCTCCGGTGTCGCCTCGGGCAGCGCCTCGGGCAGGCGGCGTCCCACCTCGTTGGCGAGCAGGGCAAATTCCTCGACGCTCAAGGTTTCACCCCGACGCATCGGGTCGATGCCGACGGCGATCAGCGCCTCGCTGGCCGCTTCGGGCAAGACCTGCCGGATGGCATTGGAGAGCGTCTTGCGGCGCTGCGAAAAGGCGGCGTGCACCGTGCGGCGCAAGACGTTGAGGTCGTCGACCGGGAAGCGGGGCTCCTCTTGCACCGTCAGGTGGATAACCGCCGATTCGACCTTGGGGATCGGATAGAAACAGCCCGGTTTGACCTTGAGCCGCACCTTGCCCTGGCAGAAGAGCTGGGCCATGACCGAGAGCGCCCCGTAGTTCTTGCCGCCGGGGGGGGCGACGATCCGTTCGGCAACCTCTTTTTGGAACATCAAGGTCATCGACTCGATGTAAAACCGCTCGTCGATCAGTTTGAACAGGATCGGGGTCGAGATGTGGTAGGGGAGGTTGGCGACCAGGTGAAACTTGCCCCCCAGATGCGCGGCGACTTTGCCGTAGTCAACCTTCATGGCGTCGTTCTGCTCGACCTCCAGGATTTTGCCCACCGGGGCGTATTCCTCTTGGATGTCTTGCAACAGAGGGTAGAGCCGCTCGTCGAGCTCGATGGCGTAGACCCGTCCCACCTTTTCGAGCATGGGGGCGGTCAGGGCGCCAGGGCCGGGTCCGATCTCAACCACCCGATCCCCCGCCTGAACTCCCGCCGCTTCGATGATGCCGTAGACCACCGCCTCCTCGATCAAAAAGTTCTGTCCCAGACTCTTCTTGGGGTCGATGCCGAAACGTTTGAGGCGATGGAACATGGCGGCGCTCATGCGGACTCCTGGGGTGATTGGGTCATCGAAACGGCGGTTTGGATCGCCACGCTCATGCTGGCCGGATCGGCGATTAGCTGCGGGGCGATGTCGAAGGCGGTGCCATGATCGGGGCTGGTGCGGGGAAACGGGAGCCCCAGAGTGACGTTCACTGCGCTACCAAAGGCGTGCATTTTGAGCGGGATCAGCGCCTGGTCGTGGTAGGGGCAGATCACCGCGTCGGCCAGCGCCAGCTTTTGCGGGATGAACAGGGTATCGGCCGAGATCGGTCCGGTCACCTCGATGCCCTCGGCACGTGCTTGTTCCACAGCCGGGGCGAGGATTTCGATCTCTTCGCGTCCGAACTGCCCCGACTCCCCAGCGTGAGGGTTCAAGGCCGAGAGCAACAACCGGGGATGGCGCAGGTGAAACCAGCGGCGCAACCCCGTATCGACCCCCCGGATCGTTGCCAGGGTGCGCTCGGTGGTCAGGGCGTCGGGGACCGACCGCAGCGGGATGTGGGTGGTAATCAAGGCGACCCGAAGCCCCCGCCCGGCCAGCATCATCACCGGTTCGGCCTCGACTTGGGCGGCGATGTACTCGGTGTGGCCGATAAACCCGGCGGCGAAGGGGCGCAGCTGCGCCTTGGCAATCGGGGCGGTGACGATGGCGTCAACGTTGCCCGCAGCCGCCAGCCGTACCGCCTCGTCGATGGCGCTCAAGGCCAGGCGGCTCCAGCCGGGGGAGGGGGATCCCAACACCAACGGTTCGTCGGGTTGCCCTACCGTGACCACCCCCAGGGTGTTGGGGGGAAGCGGCTTGGAAAAATCATCGCCTTTCAGACACAGGATGCGCCAATCGGGGGCGATACGGGGCAGCAGCGCCTCAAACGGGGCGGGGTGGCCCAAGATGATGGGGCGGCAGGGGATCAGATCGGGCGAGGCCAAGGCGCGCAGAATGATCTCGGGGCCAATCCCGGCAGGGTCGCCTAGGGTGATGGCGAGGATGGGGCGGTTCAAAAGTCATCCTCCAGCTCGTTGGGCGGCGCGGTGCGTGCGTCGGAGACCCAGGTGAAGAGTGCCCCGGCCTGCTCCTTCTTGGGCTGGTGGCCCGCGACGGCGGCCACTTCGAGCTCCATGCGCCGGGTGGCCAGGGTGATGACGATCCGGTCGCCCACCTTGAGCGGCGTCCCCGGTTTGGCCACACGGTCGTTGACCGTCACGCAGCCATCCTTGACCACCTCTTGGGCGAGGGAACGTCGTTTGAACAACCGGGCGAATTTCAAAAACAGGTCGAGTCTCATGGATGATGGGTTGCCGTGTGTGGGAATGGGTAGCTTGACGATCCACCCCTAAAAACATCAATACCCCGAGGGGCAAAGATCCAGGTTTTATCGGGCCTTTTTGCTTGACAGAACCCCGTAAATTTCAGCTATTCTTCTGCCCCCCGAAAGGGGGCTTTCTGTCTGGCGAAGACAGCTAACTCCTTGGAACCGAACGAAATGGACGATTGATGAAGTTCGGCAAGCGTCAAGCGGAAGAAATTCAACAGCAATCACTCGGTTTATTTTTTTACTTTTGAATGGAACGGTCTCGCGCCGTTCGTCGACGGAGGCAACCATGCTGCAAGCCTACAGAGCGCACGTTGAGGAACGCAAAGCCCAGGGGGTTCCCCCCCTGCCGCTGGACGCCAAGCAAACCGCCGATTTGGTCGAGTTGCTGAAGAATCCTCCAGCAGGTGAGGAGGCGTTCCTGCTCCACCTGTTGCGTGACCGCATCCCCCCTGGGGTCGACGAGGCATCCTACGTGAAGGCCGCCTTCCTGGCTGACGTAGCCAAAGGGGCGGTGTCCTGCCCTCTGGTGAGCCGTAAAGAGGCGACCTTCCTGCTCGGCACCATGATGGGCGGCTACAACGTCGACCCCTTGATCGGGCTGGTCGACGACGCTGAGGTTGGTGAAGAGGCGATTACCGCCCTCTCGACGACCTTGCTGGTTTACGACTCTTTCAACAGTGTGGCCGAAAAATTCAAGGTCGGTAGCGCGGGCGCCGCGAAGGTGCTTCAGTCTTGGGCCGCCGCCGAGTGGTTCACTACCCGCGCCCCTTTGGCCGAAGAGATCACCGTCACCGTTTTTAAGGTGCCCGGCGAGACCAACACCGACGATCTCTCCCCCGCCTCCCAGGCCTTCACCCGCCCCGACATCCCGGTCCATGCCTTGAGTATGTTGATGGCCAAGATGCCGGGCGCCATCGAGACCATCGCCGAGCTCAAGGCCAAAGGTCATCCGGTCGCCTATGTGGGTGACGTGGTTGGCACCGGCTCTTCCCGTAAGTCGGCCGCCAACTCGGTGTTGTGGCACACTGGCGACGACATCCCCTTTGTTCCCAACAAGCGGGGCGGTGGCGTGGTATTGGGGGGGAAAATCGCCCCGATCTTCTTCAATACCGCCGAAGACTCTGGCGCGCTGCCCATCGAGTGCGACGTGGGCAGCCTTGAGATGGGCGACGTCATCACCATCAACACCGCCAAGGGGGCGATCACCAAGAACGGCGCTGTGGTCTCCACCTTCACCCTGGCCCCCGAGACCATCATGGACGAGGTTCGCGCCGGTGGTCGGATTCCCCTGATCATCGGTCGCGGTTTGACCGCCAAGGCCCGCGAGCTTCTCGGTATGAGTCCCATCGAGCTGTTCGTCAAACCGAGCGATCCGGTCGACACCGGCAAGGGTTACACCCTGGCCCAGAAGATGGTCGGCAAGGCCTGCGGCGTGACCGGGGTTCGTCCCGGCGCCTACTGCGAGCCCGCCATGACCACCGTGGGATCGCAGGACACCACCGGCCCCATGACCCGCGACGAGATCAAAGAGCTGGCCTGCCTGGGCTTCTCGGCCGATCTGGTGATGCAGTCGTTCTGTCATACCGCCGCATATCCCAAGCCGGTCGATATCAAGATGCACCACTCGCTGCCCGGCTTCATCAGCACCCGTGGCGGCGTGGCCCTGCGGGTCGGTGATGGGGTGATCCATTCCTGGCTCAACCGCCTGTGCCTGCCCGACACCGTCGGCACCGGCGGCGACTCCCACACTCGCTTCCCCATTGGGATCTCTTTCCCGGCGGGCTCTGGTTTGGTCGCCTTTGCCGCCGCCACCGGCGCCATGCCCCTGAACATGCCCGAGTCGATTTTGGTGCGTTTCAAGGGTGCGTTGCAGCCCGGCATCACCCTGCGCGATCTGGTTAACGCCATCCCCTACGCCGCCATCCAGAAGGGGCTGCTGACCGTCGAGAAAAAGGGCAAGAAAAACGCCTTCAGCGGTCGGATTCTTGAGATTGAAGGTTTGCCCGATTTGAAGGTGGAGCAGGCCTTCGAACTCTCAGATGCCTCGGCCGAGCGTTCCGCCGCCGCCTGCACCGTGCGGCTGAACAAAGAGCCGGTGATCGAGTACTTGGAATCGAACATCGTTCTGCTCGAAAACATGATTAAGCGCGGCTATTCCGATGCCCGCACCATCCAGCGCCGCATCGACAAGATGAAGGCCTGGTTGGCCGATCCTCAACTGCTCGAACCCGATGCCGACGCCGAGTATGCCGAGATCATCGAGATCGATCTCGATCGGATCAAAGAGCCGATTGTCGCCTGCCCGAACGATCCCGACGACGTCAAGTTGCTCTCCGAGGTGGCGGGCGCTGCGGTGCAAGAGGTCTTCGTCGGTTCCTGCATGACCAACATCGGCCACTTCCGCGCTTTGGCCCGCGTCCTCGATAAACAAGGTCAGGTCAAGGCCCGCACCTGGGTCGTTCCGCCTACTCGCATGGACGAACACCAACTGCGCGAGGAGGGGGTCTACGCGATCCTCGGTGTCGCCGGTGCCCGGATGGAGGTCCCTGGCTGCTCGCTGTGCATGGGCAACCAGGCCCGTGTGGCCGACAACACCACCGTTTTCTCGACCTCGACCCGGAACTTCGACAATCGCTTGGGCGACGGAGCGCAGGTCTTCCTGGGGTCGGCAGAGTTGGCGGCGGTCTGCGCCCTGCTCGGTAAGCTCCCCACGGTTGAGGAATACCAAGCCGTCGTGAAGGACCGGATCGCTCCGGCCGAGAACGACATCTACAAGTACTTGAACTTCCATAAGATCCCCAACTTTGCCAACGACATCGGGATTCCGGTGAACGTGGCCTAAGCGGATACACCCACCACCCCACCTGATTGAGGTGGGGTGGTGGGTGTCTGCTGATTCGGCGGCCCGTGTGGATTTTTCTAACGCGGACCGCCCTGTGAGCAGACGAACGATGCCGATCGATTGATGGGCTGGCGAAGGTGGCCGGCCGGAAAGCGGAGAATGAACCGGATGCGTAAAAAGATAACGGTCGTTGGGGCCGGACATGTGGGGGCGACCATCGCTTTGATGGGCGCTCAAAAAGAGCTGGGTGATTTTGTCCTGATCGACGTGGCCGAGGGGATGCCCCAAGGCAAGGCGCTCGATTTGATGGAGGCAACCCCTGTTCTGGGGATCGATGTGGCCGTGACCGGCAGCAACGATTACGCCGCGATGGCGGGATCCGACGTTGTGGTCATCACCGCCGGGATCGCCCGCAAGCCCGGCATGAGCCGCGACGACCTGCTCAAGACCAACCTGCAGATCATTAAATCGGTCTGCGAACAGGTGGTGATCCAGGCCCCCGACGCGGTAGTCATCGTGGTCACCAACCCCTTGGATGCCATGGTCTACGCCGCCCAAAAGGTGACCGGCTTCCCACCGGAGCGGGTTATCGGCATGGCCGGGATCCTCGACACCGCCCGCATGCGCTACTTCATCGCCGAAGCGGTGGGGGCGAGTGTGAAGGATGTGGACGCGGTGGTGCTGGGCGGCCATGGCGACCAGATGGTGCCGGTGATGTCGAGCTCGACCGTGGGCGGGGTTCCCGTCGCCGAGATGATGTCGGCCGAAACAATCGAGCAGATCGTCGACCGCACCCGCCACGGCGGCGCCGAGATCGTCGCCCTGCTCAAGACCGGCTCGGCCTACTACGCCCCGGCTGCTTCGACCGTCGACATGGTTGAGGCTGTGGTCCGCGATCAAAACCGCATCCTGCCCTGCGCCGCCTTCCTCAAGGGGGAGTTCGGCATCGACGGTATCTACATGGGTGTGCCGGTGCAGTTGGGACGCAGCGGCGCGGTTCGGGTGCGCGAGATCCCCTTGAACGAGGGCGATCAAAAGGCGCTGAGCGATTCCGAGGCCCATGTGCGGGCTTTGATCGCCAACATCGACGCCATGGGCGTGTTGTAAGGGGGCGTCATGAGTCAGATTCGCGAAGTCAGCGTCAGTGAAATCGGCGATGCCATCCGCACGATGGCCGTCGAGGCCAACCGCATTATGGCCCCCGACATGCGTGCCTCTCTAAGCGCCGCAGCCGCCAACGAAGAGAGCCCGGTCGGGGTCACCATCCTCCACCAAATCCTGCAAAACGCCGATATTGCCGCCGCCGAGTCGATGCCGACCTGCCAGGACACCGGCGCTGCGGTCGTTTTTCTCGACATTGGTCAGGATGTGCATCTGGTGGGGGGCAACCTGCACGATGCGGTCAACGCCGCCGTGCGCCAGGGGTACGAAGAGGGGTATCTGCGCAAATCGATGTGCGACCCCTTCACCCGGGCCAACACCGGCGACAACACCCCCGCGTTGATTCACGAGCACATTGTCCCCGGCAATCAGGTCAAGATCACCTTCACCGCCAAGGGGGGCGGATCTGAAAACGCCTCCCAGCTCAAGATGTTCCCCCCCTCAGCCGGGCGCCAAGGGGTGGTCGATTTTGTGGTGAAGGTGGTGGAGCAGGCCGGACCCAACGCCTGCCCCCCTTTGGTGGTCGGGGTTGGGATCGGCGGCTCGTTTGACGTCAGTGCGGGGCTGGCCAAAAAGGCGATCCTGCGCGATGCCGGAACCCCCAATGCCGACCCGGCCATTGCTGATCTTGAGCAGGAGATCCTGGCCAAAATCAACGATTTGGGGATCGGCCCTGCCGGCTTAGGGGGGCGCACAACGGCGCTGGCAGTGCAGGTGGAGTACCATCCCTGCCACATCGCCTCCCTCCCGGTGGCGGTGAACATTCAGTGCCACGCCAATCGCCATCGGGAGGTGACTATCTAATGTCTCGTACCGTGAATCTCACCACCCCCTTGACCGCCGAAAAGGTCAAGGATCTGCGCGCTGGCGATCAAGTACTGCTGACCGGCACCCTTTACACCGCCCGCGACGCCGCCCACAAACGGCTGGTCGACACCCTTGATCGCGGTGAAGCGCTCCCCTTCGATCCCACCGATTCGATCATCTACTACGTCGGCCCCAGCCCGACCCCCCCTGGCAAAGTGATCGGTTCGGCCGGTCCCACCACCTCGTATCGCATGGATCCCTATGCGGTGCGGATGATGGAGGCGGGGGTGCGCGGCATGATCGGCAAGGGGTACCGTGCCCCCGAAGTACGCGAGGCGATGCAGAAGCTCGGGGCGGTCTACATGATCGCCGTAGGGGGCGCCGCAGCGCTCAACGCCCGGGCCATTGTTGCCAACGAGACCATCGCTTACCCCGAGCTCGGCCCCGAGGCGGTGCGCAAGCTTGAGGTGAAAGAGATGCCCCTGATCGTGGTCAACGACGCCTTTGGCGGCGATTTGTACGCCACCGGGCAGTCGCAGTACCGGCGGGTCGGCTGGCGATGAGCGGCGGCAAGGTCGACATCCTTTTCGAGGGGCAGCGCTTCTCGGTCGACGACCACTTGACCATCCTGCAAGCGCTGGAATCGGTCGGGTATCGCTTCGTTAAAGGGGTGGGCTGCCGGGGCGGGGTCTGCGGCGCCTGCGCGGTTTTCTATCGCATCGACGGCGATCACACCCTGAAGACCGGGTTGTCGTGCCAGTCGCTGGTGGAGCAGGGGATGATGCTGATGCAGCTGCCCTATTTCCCCCAGAAGAAGGTGTGCCACACCCTTGAGGTTCCGGCGGGGGAGCGTCCCGAGGAGCACGTCGTTCACCTCTACCCCGAGGTCAACCGCTGCATCATGTGCGGCGAATGTTCCCGCATCTGCCCCATGGACATCGACGTCATGGGTTATGTCGGAATGATCAAGCGGGGCGATCTGGAGGCCTGCGCCGAGGAGTCGTTCGATTGCATCCAGTGCGGCATCTGTGTTTCCCGCTGTCCGGCCCAGATCAGCCAGCCCAACGCCGCCCTTGCAGCCCGGCGCTACTACGGCAGCTATCGCATGGCGAGGGCCGAACACTTGGCCAAACGGGTCGCGCAAATCGATTCGGGTCGTTACACCAAAGATTTTAAAAAGTTGGTCGCCATGAGCCAGGATGAGCTCAAGAACCTCTACAACCGCCGCGAGCGCGAGCCCGATCTGGCCGCGCCGGGGACGTGGTTGCCCGAAGACCGCAGCAGGTTGTGAGGTTGCGTTATTTCGACGTCCATCGGAGTTTGATTTGAACTATACCCCTGACATGAAAGCGTCGATGGAACGCGTTCGCGCCAGCCGCGCCGAGCGGCTGGCCCGCGCCCGCCAGGGGGACCATGTTCCCGCCCTGTCGCTGGTCGACCGCGGCATCCTGTTGCGCGAGTTTCACCCCGACTACCGAGACGATGCCCGCCGCGAGGTCAAGGTCGGCCCCAACGCTGGCGATCAGCTTCCCAACGAGGTGGTTTCCCTCCTTCATGCCGGACCCCGTATCGACATCAATGAGGCCCAGGCTTGGCTTGAATCCCCCGAGGTCGAGACCGACGTCTTGATTCTGGGTGGTGGTGGCGCCGGGGCGGCAGCGGCAATTGCGGCGGGACGGGGCGGTGCCAAGGTGGTGCTGGCGACCAAACTGCGCTTCGGCGATTCCAACACCGTGATGGCAGAGGGGGGGATTCAGGTCGCCGATCAAGAGGCCGATTCCCCCATCGATCACTTCCTCGACATCATGGGTGGTGGCCATTTCACCAACGTTCCCGAGTTGGTCGAGGCGCTGGTCAGCGACGGCCCCAAGGTGCTGGCCTGGCTGGAGCAGGCCGGGATGCTGCTCGACAAATACCCCACCGGGCGGATGAAAGCCCGTCACGGCGGCGGCACCTCCCGCAAACGGCTGCACTCGGCGGGCGACATGACCGGCCTGGAGCTGATGCGGGTGGTCAAGGACGAGGCGCTGGCGCTGGGGGATCGGCTGCGGGTGCTGGAATACTGTCCGGCGGTCGAACTGCTCACCGACGAGGCGGGGCAGTGCTGCGGCGCGGTGATGGTGAACCTGGCCACTGGCCACCGCTTTGTCGTCAAGGCGCGTGCCGTCATCTTGGCCACTGGCGGCTTTGGGCGGCTGCACATCCAGGGTTTCCCCACCTCCAATCACTACGGCGCCACCGCCGACGGGTTGGTCATGGCCTACCGGGCCGGGGCCAAGCTGACCCATCTGCGCTATGCCCAATACCACCCCACCGGCATCGCCTTTCCCGGTCAGTCGGTCGGGTTGTTGGTGACTGAAAAGGTGCGCGGTTTGGGGGCGCAGATCGTCAACATCGAGGGCAAGGAGTTCGTCTTCGCCCTGGAGCCCCGCGACGTCACCACGGCGGCGTTGATTCGAGAGTGTGCGGGGGGCGGCGGCGTGACCACCCCCGGTGGGCAGGTTGGAGTCTGGCTCGACAGCCCCATCATCGACCTGATCCACGGCGAGGGGACGATCCGCAAGGAGCTGCCGGGCAAATATCTTGAATTCATGCGCCACGGCATCGACATCACCAAAGATCCCATCCTGGTTTACCCGACCCTGCATTACCAAAACGGGGGTCTGACCATCGATCCCCAGGGGGCGACCACGGTGGCGGGGCTGTATGCCTGCGGCGAGGTCACCGGCGGAATCCACGGCGACAACCGGCTGATGGGCAATGCGCTGCTCGAAATCATGGTTTACGGCCAGCGGGCCGGGGCGGCGGCGGCCCGCTATGTGGTTTCGCACGCGTCGGGCAAGCCCGGTTTGGGTCACTTGGCCGCCTACCTTGAGGGACTCAAGAGCAATCAGGCGGCGGAAGGGCGATTGGCCCCCATGCTGCTGCCCGATTACCGGCCTGGCCCCTTGGCGGTCGACGATTTGCCGGGGACGGCGCTGCCCTGTTGATTTTGGGTTGGAAGAGGGGAGTGGTGGATGCGCTGCGCTTATCCACCCTACTCATCACAGGGTGTAGGGTGGATAAGCGCAGCGCATCCACCAACAAGCACACCAACGGTTTTCATCATCCTTTTGGATTTTTCTTTTCACTTCATCACGAGCGGGGCAGGTTCATGAACATCCATGAGTATCAGGCCAAAGCGGTTCTGGCCGAGTACGGGGTTCGGGTTCCCAGGGGCTATCCGGCATTCAGCGTGACCGACGCGGTCAACGCCGCAGAACGTCTTGGCGGTCCAGTCTGGGTTGTGAAGGCCCAAATTCATGCCGGCGGTCGCGGCAAGGCGGGGGGCGTGAAGGTCGTCAAGTCGACCGAAGCGGTCGCCGAAACCGCCGAGAAGCTGCTGGGCGCCACCCTGGTGACCCACCAGACCGGCCCCGAGGGCAAGTTGGTGCAGCGCCTTTACGTGGAGGAGGGGGCCGACATCGCCCGCGAGCTCTACCTGGGCGCCGTGCTCGACCGTGCGACCTCGTCGGTGGTTTTCATGGCCTCGACCGAGGGTGGGATGGAGATCGAAGAGGTCGCCGAGCATACCCCCGAGAAGATCCTGCGCGAGGTGGTCGATCCCGCCATCGGGTTGCAGGGGTTTCAATGCCGCAACCTCGCCTTCGCCCTCGGGCTTGAGGGCAAGCAAATCAACAACTTCACCAAGTTGATGCTGGGGCTCTACAAGGCGTTTGTTGAAAAAGATGCCGCCCTGGTCGAAATCAACCCGCTGATCGTTACCGGCTCGGGCGAGATCATTGCTTTAGATGCCAAGATGAACTTCGACGACAACGCCCTGTACCGCCACGCCGACATCGAAGGGCTGCGCGATCTGTCTGAAGAAGACCCCAAAGAGACCGCCGCCAAGCAACACGACCTGAACTACGTGGCGCTGGACGGCAACATCGGCTGCATGGTCAACGGCGCCGGTTTGGCCATGGCGACCATGGACATCATTCAGCTTTACGGGGCTGCCCCCGCCAACTTTCTTGATGTTGGTGGCGGCGCCACCGCCGAGCGGGTGGCCGAGGCGTTTAAAATCATCCTCTCCGACCCCAAGGTCGAAGGGATTTTGGTCAACATCTTTGGCGGGATTATGCGCTGCGACGTCATCGCCACCGGCGTGATCGCCGCCGCCCGCGAGGTCAATATTCAGGTGCCCCTGGTGGTGCGCCTGGAGGGGACCAACGTGGCGCTGGGCAAGAAGATGATGGCCGAGTCGGGTCTGGCGATCATCGCCGCCGACGATCTGAACGATGCCGCCCAGAAGGTTGTTGCGGCGGTGAAGGGGGTGCAGGCATGAGCGTCCTGATCGATAGCAACACCCGGGTGATCTGCCAGGGTTTCACCGGTGCCAACGGCACCTTCCACTCCGAGCAAGCCATCGCCTACGGCACCAAGATGGTCGGCGGCGTCACCCCCGGCAAGGGGGGCACCACCCACCTGGGTTTGCCGGTTTTCGACACCGTGGCCGACGCTGTTGCCGCCGTGCAGCCCGATGCCACCGTGATCTACGTGCCGCCTCCGTTTGCCGCCGACGCGATCATCGAAGCGGCCGCCTGCGGCATCAAAATCATCGTTTGCATCACCGAGGGGATCCCGGTCCTCGACATGGTCAAGGTCAAGCGTTACCTGCAAGGCAAGGATGTGCGCCTGATCGGTCCCAACTGCCCCGGCATCATCACCCCCGGCCAATGCAAGATCGGCATCATGCCCGGTCACATTCACATGGCGGGCAAGATCGGAGTGGTCTCCCGCTCCGGCACCCTGACCTACGAGGCGGTTAAGCAGACCACCGACGCGGGGCTCGGTCAGTCGACCTGCATCGGCATCGGCGGCGATCCGGTCAACGGCACCAACTTCATCGACGCCCTCAAGCTCTTTCAAGAAGACCCCCAGACCGAGGGGATCATCATGATCGGCGAGATCGGCGGCACCGCAGAAGAAGAGGCGGCCGAGTTCATCAAGCAGCATGTGACCAAACCGGTGGTGTCGTTCATCGCCGGTGCCACCGCCCCCCCCGGCCGCCGTATGGGCCACGCCGGGGCGATCATCTCCGGCGGTAAAGGGACCGCCGAAGAGAAGTTCAAAGCCCTTGAGGCCGCTGGCTGCTTCATCGCCAAAAGCCCCGCCGACCTGGGTAAAACCATGGTCAAGGCGATGGGGCTGTAATCGTTCTTTGTTCCTTTCTACTCACTTTTATCTTTAGGAGGTGCATGTAATGGCACTGGATCTCACCATCAAATTCGCAGGTGAGGGCGGCGAGGGGGTGATCTCCTCCGGCGACTTCCTGATGCAGGCGGCAACCCGCGCCGGCTTCGATGTGGTCACCTTCAAGTCCTTCCCCTCGGAGATCAAAGGCGGCTACGCCATGAGCCAGGTCCGTATTTCGGATCAGAAGCTCATCTCCCAGGGCGACGGCTTCGACATTGTTGTGGTCTTCAACGGCGAGGCCTTCGAGGTCAACCGCTCCCTGATGAAACCGGGCACCGTGGTGGTCTACGACGGTCCCGAGGGTTCCGATTTCGAGGCCGATACCGATGCCGAAGGGGTCACCTTCTATGCGGTTCCCGCCTCGAAGCTGGCCAAGGACCCCGAGGGTCTGGCCAACTACGTGGTGAAGAACATGGTGCTCATGGGCTCCTTGATCGAGCTCTTCGGCGTGCCCGAGTCCACCATTCGCTCTTCGATCCACGACAAGTTCATCCGCAAGGGCGAGGCGGTGGTCGATCTGAACTACCGCGCCATCGAGGCCGGTAAGAACTGGATCAAAACGAACTACCCCACCAAGAGCCATGACGCCGAGCTGAGCTTCCCCGAAGCCCGCGAAGGCAAGGATGTCATCATCCTGACCGGCAACCAGGCCTGTGCCGTCGGCGGCACCCTAGCAGGGGCTAAGTTCTACGGCGCCTACCCGATCACCCCCGCCACCAGCGTCGGCGATTACTCAGCCTACAACATGCTCAAGACCAACGGGTATGTGTATCAAACCGAGGACGAAATCGCCGCCATCGCCACCGTGATCGGCGCCTCGTTTGCCGGTGTGAAGTCGTTCACCGCCACCTCGGGCCCCGGCATTGCCCTGATGCAAGAACTTCTGGGTCTGGCCTACATGTCGGAGATCCCCCTGGTGGTGATCGACGTGATGCGCGGTGGCCCCTCGACCGGCATGCCCACCAAACACGACCAGTCCGATCTGTACGCGGTCGCCCTGGGCGGCCATGGCGACAACATGCGTCCTGTTTTGGCTGCTGCCAACGTCAGCGACTGCGTCTACTTGACCATCGACGCCTTCAACCTGGCCGAAAAATACCAGACCCCCGTCTTCATGCTCAGCGATGCCTCTTTGTCGTTGCAGGCCGAGGCGATCCCGACCCCTGACGTGGCCGCCATTAAGGCCGGTTTGATCGACCGCGAGGTCGCCACCGGAGGCGAGGGCTTCAAGCGTTACCTCAACACCGAATCGGGCATCTCCCCCATGGGGATTCCCGGCATCGAGGGGGCCAGCTACGCCGCCACCGGTCTGGAGCACTCCGAGGATTCAGGTCCCCGGACCAACCCCGAGACCCGTGTCGCCATGACCGACAAGCGTTGGCGCAAGTTGGCCGGTTTTGCCGCCGATTATGAGTCGATGCGTCCCACCGAGCGGATCGGCGAGGCGGGCGACGAGATCGGCATCATCGCCTGGGGCATGACCCAAGCGATTGCCAAAGAGGCAGTGCTCCGCCTGCGGGCCAAGGGTAAGAAGGTCTCCCTGCTCTGCCCCAAACTGCTTTGGCCCGTCAACGTCGAGGTCATCGAAGCCTTCGCCAATTCGGTTGGCAAGGTGGTGATCCCAGAGGCCAACGTGCAGGGGCAATACGCCAGCCTTCTCAAGATGCAAACCAGCATCAAGCCTGTGCAGATCAACATCTACCGGGGCGAACCCTTCATCCCCGCCGAGATCGAATCCGCCATCGAAGAGCTGTTGGGCTGATCCACATCTGACTCAATGCCCCACACGGGGCTTTGCATAGAAGGAGAATCGACATGGCACTGCCTGTTGCGAAGGTTTTTGTCGAAGAGGCCCTCAAGGCCAAAGACTACCGCTCGAACATCGAGCCCACCTGGTGCCCCGGCTGCGGCGACTTCGGCGTTGTGGCCGGTCTTGCCAAGGCCTACGCCGGCCAGAAGTTCAATCCCTCCTCGGTGATGACCATCTCCGGGATCGGCTGCTCCTCCCGCTTGCCCCTGTGGATGAACTCCTATGGCGTTCACTCCTGCCACGGTCGTGCGATTCCCGTCGCGGTCGGTGCCAAGATCGCCCGTCCCGACTTGCCCGTTACCGTCACCATCGGCGACGGCGACTGCTGGTCCATCGGTGGCGGCCACATCCCTAGCGCGGCCCGGAAGAACATCGATCTTTCGGTCTTCGTCATGGACAACAACACCTACGCCCTGACCAAGAACCAGACCTCCCCGACCTCGCGTCAGGGTCTGCCTGGCAGCTTGCAACCTTACGGCAACATCGACGAGCCGATGAACGTGCTCGAGATGATTATCACCATGGGCGCCACCTTCGTGGCTCAGACCTACTCCGGCAACCCGAAACATATGTCGGCGGTGATGGAAAAAGCCTTGGCCCATAAGGGTTTTGCCTACATCAACATCATTTCGCCCTGCCCGACCTACAACAAGGTCGACACCTTCCAGTACTACCGTCCCAAGCAGGCCGACATCAACGAGGCGGGCCACACCGAGCTGACCAACCGCGCCAAGGCCCTGGAGCTGGCCGGTCAGGCGCTCAACCACATCAAGGATCCCGAGGCCAACGTGCCCATCGGGATCTTCTACCAGGTCGAAAAGCCAACGATCCACGACAAGATCAAGGCGCTGCAAGAGAAGTACAAAGGCGACGACAACGCCGACCTGCTCAAACTGCTGGATCAGTACCGTCCTTGATTCTGCCGCTGTCGCAAAAAAAAGGGGCTCCCTCGGGAGCCCCTTTTTTTGTATTTGCTGCAGCTGGAGGTCGGTCAACTCGCCTTGGGCAGAACCGGCTTGGGGGTTGTCGGCCGCCGGGGGGGACGGACTTGGCGGTTGAGGTAGTCGAGGATGATCGGCCCCAGCTTGATTCCCTGCTCGATCAGGCCGTGGTTGCCGAACATGACGTTGAATTCCAGGAAGTAGGGGTGGCCGCCGACCAGCGCAAGATCGAATCCGGCGTGGTTGATCTTCAGCTTTTTGGCCACTTTGGCGACCAATGTCAGTGCTTGGGGGGGGATCCCCTCAAAACTCAGCGCTCCCCCCTGCGCCACGTTGTTCTTGAATCCACCTTCTGCCCCGATGCGCCAATAAGCGGTCACCACCCGGTCGCCAACCCAGACGACCCGCAGGTCGCGGTCGATGGGGAGATGCTCCTGCACGTAGAGGATCGAATGGTCGGCAATGTACGCACGCAATTGCGCACGGTTCTCGATCAAAAAGACCCCTTGCCCCATCGAGCTGCGCGCCGCCTTGGCAACGAAGGGGAAGGAGAGCTCCTCTAGGATGCGCTCTTGGGCCAGCTCGGTACCGGGGAGGATCAGGGTCTGGGGGACGTGGGGGGCGGCGACCGACTGCAACGCCCGGGTCATTTCGATCTTGTCGTGTCCCATCAGGTAGGTGGCATGGCTGGGGAAGACCCTTTTGCGCCAGCCATAAACCAGAAAGTTGACCTGCCAGTATTCGGGGAAAAGGAGCCAATCGGCCGCCTGGACCTCGTCCCGATGGGCGAAAACCGCCTCCGGTTTCAGGTAGGTGACGCCAGGAATGCCGAGGCTGCGGAAGGGGTCGAACGAAACGAGCTTCATCGAGGGGCTCGCACGCTCCAAATTCTTATAGGAGAGGTGGTCGGATCGACCGGAGGAGGCGGGATTGTGGCGACGCGGCGGTGGCCCCGCAAGGGGGGACGATTACGGCGCCACCTGACCGATCTCATCCCCCTGCGCGGGGCGGTAACCCAAGTAGGTACAGCCCGCTTCGGGATCGAAAAACAGGCTCAAATGGCCCGGCTCGAAGCCGGTGCGACCCGATTGGTAGGGGGCGGTATGCCAGGCGATGGGGGGGGTGACGAGCTCCCCCTCGGGGCAGCCGTTGATGTCGAAGCGAATCAAGAAATCGCCGGGGAGCAGATCGCGCAGTGCCCAGACCATCACTGAGCCGTCCTCGAACCGCTCCACCACCGCCTCGACCCCAAAATGGGCCCCGTTGATCGCCTCGGTGGGCTCGGCGCGGACGATCCATTCGGGGACCGGATCGTCGATTTCGAAGATCAATCGTTCGTAAGACATGGTGTTCTCGGGAGGTAGGAGCGATGGGGGGACAAGTGTACCTCGGGGGGAATAACCGGGCACAACTCCGATTTTCCGGAACTTTCTTGAGGGTATGGGGTTGAGCAGGGGGGCAAGCAACCCCAACTTTTTTTCCCCCAAATAGGAGTCTCCGTGGACAACCCGTTTTTGATGATGGGCGCAGTGGTGTTCGGTTCAATTGGTATGGGTTATTTCATCTACGGCAAGAAGCAGCAGCGCTGGGGCACCCTGGTTTCGGGCATCGCTCTGATGGCCTACCCCTATTTCGTGGCCAGCGTTTGGCTGCAATTGCTGATCGGGGCGCTCCTGGTGGCGGCCCCCATGATGTTGAAGGTCTAGGAAGCGCCGATCTATTCAGCGCTTCCGAGCAAAATTAGGAACGTAAGTAGGAGGCGACCTAAGTCGCCGAAGCTCTTCTGATTTTGCACGCGAAGCAAAAACTACGTTGCCTCAAGGCGACTACTTTTGGTTTTTGCGCAGTGTGCCGATTCAGCGCAGGAGGCCTTTCATCAGCGTTTCCCTAAGGGGGCGCCGATTGATGCAGTGCTTCCTTGCGATCCACGGATGGGGCGCCAAAACCAAGAAAGAAAATGTCTGGTTTTGAAAGCGAGCAAAAGCCGCGGTTTTATGATGTTTCAAGAAGCTTTATCGAACTGCGGGGGGCAACAACAGCAGGGGGGCGGGGGGATC
>MNWR01000051.1 GCA_001872725.1 Proteobacteria bacterium CG1_02_64_396
CTTCGACGGTGACGGACGGCTTGCTGCCTGGACGCTCAAAAAGGGTCGACAGCCCCTCCATGGCCACCTTCTTCCACTGGCTGATCTGCGCCGGGTGGATTTGGTGTTCACTGGCCAACTCGCTTGTGGTTTTGACCCCCTTCAGGGCCTCCAGCGCCACCTTCGCCTTGAACTGCGCACTGTGTCGTTTGTGTTTTCCGGGCATCGCTTGGCTCCTCGCTCTCGCCAATCATGCCCCCTCGGTCTTAACAAAACCTACTGTCCAGTTTTTGGGGTCCACTTCAGGAGTTTCTATGCTCGGCCAATGCCTCTGCGGCGCGGTGCAATTCGAGCTGTTGACCCGCCCCAAACTCTATCAATGCCATTGTTCCCTGTGCCGCAAACAGGGGGGATCGGTGTCAAACACCGCCACCATCGTTGCGGCGGAGCGATTTCGCTGGATTCAAGGGCTGGAGTCCATCGGCTCTTGGGTCAAAGCGACCGGTTTTCGCTCCGACTTCTGCCGCACCTGCGGCTGCCCCGTTCCCAATCCGCTGCGCGACACCCCCTATGTTTGGGTTCCCTCCGGTCTGCTCGACGGCGACGAGCCGCTAGGAGTCTGTCGGGCTTGAGCGTCCGTAGCGAGCCGAGTGGGGAATCGAGGCCAAATTTTCACGGTTTTGAGGGTCATAGTGGTGTCTATGTGACGAAAAACCGGGGAAATTTGGACCGATTACCCGCCGGCGCAGTAGGACGATCTCAAGTCCGGCAGACTCCTAGAGATCGCCATCCATCTCTATGTCGGTTCCAAGGCGGCATGGGATCCGATTCCGGCGGGGGAAAAACGATTCGAAACGATGCCGGGTTTCGACGAGATGCTGGCGTTGTTGGCTGAACGGTAGGGGCTCAAGAGGCGACGCGGTTGCGTCCCCTCTGCTTGGCCCGATAGAGCGCCTCATCGGCCTTGCAGAGCAGCTCGACGCCGTCCTCGCACGAGGGGGTGATGGCGGCGATCCCGATGCTGACCGTGGCTTTGATCTCTTGTTGAAGCGCGCCCACGACGGTCAGGGGGTGGTTTTCAATGTAGCGGCGGATCCGCTCGGCCAACTCGACCGCGCCGCCCAGCGATGAATTGGGGGTAATGATGACCAGTTCTTCCCCGCCATAGCGGGCCACAATGTCTGCTTTGCGGATGGAGGAGAGCAGCAGCTTGCCCAGGTGGATCAGCACCAAATCCCCAGCTTGATGACCATAGGTGTCGTTGATGCTTTTGAAGTGGTCGATGTCCAGCATCAGCACCGCCAGCGGCGTTCCGTACCGCCTGGATCGGGAAAACTCCTCCTCCATCCGGCGATCAAGGTAGCGTCGGTTGTAGATGCCGATCAGCGGGTCGGTGATGGTTTGCTGCTCCAACAGTGCGACGCGGCGAATGTCTGTCACCGTCTGTTGGGCGTTAGAGGTGCTCAACCAAACGAAGGTGGTGCCGAAGAAAAACACCACCGGAACCACCAAGTCGTGCCACGTGATGTGTTCAAACCGGAACACCACAACGCCGTAGACGAGGTATCCGACAATGAACAGGGCGATCAGGATGCTCATGAAGCGCCAACGATGCCGTAGAGTCCCCTGAGGGACCTGATCAATCAGGTTCCACACCGGCTTTAATGCCCTTCCTAAGATGACGGTGCCCATCAGCACCAATCCAACCGCCAGCCAGTTGAGCATGGCATCCTCCCACCAAGTGAAGCGCCCAATGTGGTCGCATTTGAGATGACCGTTATGTCAGAGCCCCTGAATGCTGACAAGGCATGTCGCTTTGCAATCGCTGATCGGTCCCTCGATGGGGCGGTGGGTGATCCGGCGCTCATTCGAGATATCCCTCCCGTTGCCGCTGCGCGGGCTCCTTCATGATCGCCATGGCGGTTTTCATCTTGCGGAATCCAAAGGGCTCGTAGAACGGCTCTTTGCCCGGAGCGGCGTAGAGCATGACCATGGGGACCTCGGCGCGATCGATCAGATCGCGGACGATGGCGCTGCCGATGCCCCGACCCTGGTATTCCGGCAGGACGGCCACGTCATAAAGCACTGCCCGCCACACCCCATCGCAAAGGGCTCGGCCAGCGCCCACCAGGGTGTCGTTGTCGAAGGCAAAGATCTTCAGGGCGCTGTTGTCGAAGGCCCGCTCGAACAGTTCGGGGGCACGGGGTGGGCCCAACGGGGCGCGGGCGAACAGGGTGGCCAGCTCAGGCCAGGCGACTTCGGTTGGATCGGTGGTGTAGCGGATGGTCATGGGGGCTCCTGTCGCTTCGTGGGGGAGAGGCAAATGAGAACGGGGTGGGGGGTAAAACTAAGCGGGGGAGGGGATGTGTTTCGTGGGCGGGGGAGGTTACCGGAAGAGCGAAGCAACGTCCCGCAGCAGGGGGTCGTTTTGGAAACATCCATCGGCAGACGACGCAGATGAATGCGGACTCAAACCGGGATTTGGAATTTGGATGGGGGCGGGGGGATTATCGGCTCGTCCTTCGACGGTTCAGGGTGATTGGGAGGCTCGGGGTGCGTGGTGGTTCGCGGTGTGGAACCCAAAACAAAGTCCCGCTCACCCTGAGTTTGTCGAAGCGTGGTGCGATGAACCTGCGGTCTGGTGGACGTCGCTTCGCACTTCGACCCTACGACACAGCGGAAGAACCGTCTTCACGCGCATCCCCCCAAAATCGCCGGGCAAATCCTTCAATACGCTGAGGCCTCGTACTCCCCCGAAATCAATTCGGCCCGTTGTTCATCCCCAATCGTCATGGTGAAAAAAAGCAGCCACACCGAGTGCTCTTCGCTCCCTTCGGGGTAGGGGTTGTCGGCGGGGCTGGCGAATTTGCGCCGGGCGGCGGCGCGGGCCTGCAAAATAATCGCCCGTTTGCGTTCCAGGTTCATACGCTCACCTCGTCAACCAACGCCGCGGCCAACACCTCGACCACATGGCGGGCGCGGCGGCCATCCCCCACCAAGATTTGCTCCCGGCACGAAAAACCGTTGGCGACCACCTCGGCCTCGGGGGCGGCGCGTAGGGTGGGGAGTAGCGCCGCTTCGGCCATCTGCATCGAGATCGCCGCGTGCTCCTCCTCCAGCCCGAAGCTCCCCGCCATGCCGCAGCAGGAGGCCTCGATCAGCTCGAACCTCAGCCCCGGCACCATGCGCAGCACCCGCCGCATCGCCTTCATCGCCCCCACCGCCTTTTGATGGCAATGGCCGTGGACCAACACCGGCGCCGCCCCTCTTTGATCGGCAAAGGTGGGTTTGAAGCGCCCAGCGGCCTGCTCACGCGCCAGAAACTCCTCCAGCAAAATAGCCCGGTCCGACACTGCCTCCCCATCGGCGCCCAACCCCAGCGCCCGGTAGTCGTCGCGGATGGCGAGCAGGCAGGCGGGCTCCAATCCCAAGATTGGCATCCCCTGTTCGGCCAGCGGCAGCAGGGCAGCAATGGTGCGTTTGGCCTGCGCGGTGGCGCGGTCGATCCGCCCGTGGGCCAAGTGGGTCCGCCCGCAACACAGCGGTTGATGATCCTTGGATGCAAAGGCCCCCACCGGAATCACCCGATACCCTCCGGCGGTCAGCAGTTTGTGGGCGGCGGCGGCGATTTCGGGGGCAAAGTGGGCGGTGAAGGTATCGATCCACAGGGCGACGGCGGGGGCGTCGCTCGCGGGGGCAACCTTGGCGGGGCGATAGGGCTCGGCCACCGGCTGTGGCAATGGGCGATTGGCGGCGATGCCAAGCACCACCTGCCCCAGTTTGGCCAACCAGGGGGCGCGGTTGCGCTGGGCGATCAGGGACCTAAGCAGGGGGTAACGACCGAGCAGTTGCGGTAGGGAAGAAAAGAGCCGCGTGCGGACCGAGACCCCTTCGCTACGTTGCCTCTGGGCTAGGTATTCGGTCTTGATCTGGGCCATGTCGACGCTGTTTTCGCACTCGCGCTTGCATCCCTTGCAAGCGACGCAAAGATCCATGGCGCGGGCGAGATCTGGATCCTCGAAGGGGAGCAAGCCCAGTTCCCCATTGAGCGCCGCCTTAAGCAGGCGCACGCGCCCCCCGGTTGAGAGGGCCGGATCGGCGGTCACCCGAAAGCTGGGGCACATCACCCCTGGCCCCTTTTGCTCGCACTGGCGGCTGTGGATGCACACCGCCACCGCCCGAGCAAAGTCGCCCCCGGTTTTGGGAATGTCGGCGTAGGGGTCGCCCTGTCCCGATTCGCGGTAGGACGACCAGTCGAGGATCGGTTTCATCAATGCTGCCCTCCGGTAAGTAGATGGGGTGGGGCAGCAAGGGGGGTGCCATACGTTAAGACTTTGGTTTTGAATGATTTATTTCGATGCGTGGGTGTCGGGTTTGAGACAATGGACGTTGTGGGTCGGAAGAGCGCAGCGAGGTCTGGCCTACAACACCCCGCTTTCCCCCCCCAAAAAATCCACCCATCCACCCCGTTCCCCTTGAGTTTGCCGACCAGGGGTTTGATCCTCTGCCCCATTCGTACCTCCATTGCCTCAAAAGGAATCCCGCCATGCCTCCACGTCACCGCCGCAAATCGAAGGACGAGGCCCCCGCTCATCACGCCAAGCCGGGTGAGGCCAAACCGGGGCATCGGGGCAAGCGCAGCGCCAGGCCGGGGCAGGGCAAAGTGGGTGGGCGTTCGGCGGTGGGGGGGCTTGATCCGGCGCTGCGCGATGCCTTCAAAGGGGCCGATCACCCCTTGAGTTACAAAGAAATCGCTACCCGGTTGCAGGTCGAGCGGGGCGACAAGCGGGCTCGGGCGCGGCTCAAAGCGCTGCTGGCCAGTGAGGTCGAGCTGGGGCGCATCGTCGCCACCCACGACGACTGCTTCGCCCTACCGCCCCAGCTGGGGCTGGTGACCGGTACCGTTTCGGTCCACCCCGACGGATTCGGCTTTTTGTTACGCGAGGACGGCGGCCCCGATCTTTTTCTTCCTCCGCAGACCCTCAAAGAGGTCTGGGACGGCGACCGGGTCGCATGCCGCCCCGAGCCCGACCGGGGCCGTCTGACCGGGCGGATCGTCCGGGTGGTCGAGGCGCGCCGCATGCAGGTGGTCGGGATGTACGAGCAGCTCCCCGGCGGGTTGGGGGTGGTGACCCCGGTCGATCCCCGCATCCCCCGCGAAATCGTCATCCCTCCCGGCACCGGCAAGGTTGCCGAGGAGGGACAGATCGTGGTGGTCGAACTCGACCGCAAGGCCTCCCGTTCGCATCCGGTTGGAATCGTCGCCGAGGTGCTCGGTCGCGAGATGACCCCCGGCATCGAAACCGAGATCGTCATTCGCGACCGGGGGCTGCCCGACGCCTTCCCCGCCGATGTGCTGGCCGAGGCCGAAAAAATCCCGGTCCGGGTCAAAAAGAAGGAGTTCGACGGAAGGGTCGATCTGACCGATCTGCCGCTGGTCACCATCGACGGTGAGGATGCCCGCGACTTCGACGACGCGGTCTGCGCCCTGCCCCGCGACGACGGCTGGGATTTGTGGGTTGCCATCGCCGACGTCTCGGCCTACGTCGCCCCCGGCTCGGCGCTTGATCGAGAGGCCTTCAAACGGGGCAACTCGGTCTACTTCCCCCATCGGGTGCTCCCCATGCTGCCCGAAAGCCTGTCGAACGGGATCTGCTCCCTCAAACCCGACGTGGAGCGGCTGTGTATGGCGGCGCGCATCCACGTCACCCGCGACGGCATGCTCCATGACGACGAGGTGGTGGCCGGGGTGATGCGTTCGCGTCATCGCCTGACCTACCGCAAGGTGGCGGTGTGGATGGGTGAGGCCGAGGGTGAAAACGCCCCGGAGGCGATCCACCCCGAGCTGGGGCATCTGCTCGATCTCTACAAAGCGCTGCGCGCCGCCCGGGATCAACGGGGCGCCATCGACCTGGACCTGCCCGAACCGATGTTTTTGCTCGGCGACAACGGCCGCATCGAATCGGTCATCAAGCGCCCCTCCTGGACCTCGAACCGGATCATCGAGGAGTGCATGCTGGCCGCCAATGTCGCCATCGCCCGGCGGCTGCTCAAGGGGGGCAAGGGGATCTACCGGGTGCACGAGCCCCCCAAACCCGAAAAAGTCGAGGCGCTCAATCACTTCCTCGCCCCCTTCGGCGCTGCCATCGACCCGGAGCGCAGCGACGACCCCAGAGCTTGGGCGGCGGCGATCACCAACCTGAGCAGCCGCCCCGAGGGACCGTTTTTGCATGTCTCGATTTTGCGGTCGATGTCGCAGGCCCGCTATTCCCCCGAAGAACTGGGCCACTTCGGTCTGGCCTACGCCCACTACACCCATTTCACCTCCCCCATTCGCCGCTACGCCGATTTGATCGTCCACCGTTTGATTCGCCATCAGCTCAAATTGCCGGGTGGCCACGACGTGCAGGATCTAGAGCGGATCGGCATCCAAACCTCGACCACCGAGCGGACCGCGATGGAGGCCGAGCGTCAGGTTTTCGACCGGCTCAAGGCGCTGTTCATGGCCGATAAGGTCGGGGATGAGTTCTCGGGCACGGTGGGGGGGGTGACCGGTTTCGGCCTTTTTGTCACTTTGGACGAGCTCTATGTTGAGGGGCTTTTGCACGTGCGGGCCTTCCGCGACGACTTCTACCACTTTGACGAACGCAAGCAGCAATGGGTGGGGGAGCGGCACAAGCGGGTCTTCAAGCTGGGGACGGCGGTGAAGGTCAAGGTGACTTCGGTCGACACGGCGCGGGGCAGGATCGATTTCATGCCGATCTTCGACGAGAAGGGGCCGCGGCGGGGGGTCAAACGCAAGGGGGCGGTCGAGGTTGACGCCCCGGCTGCGCCAACCCAAGAGAAAAAACAAGGGCATCGGGGGGGGAGGGTGCAGCAGCGCAAAGGGGCCCCACCAAAGGCCGGATGAGCCTCGAAGGGGAAGGGTGACCTCCACCCAAGAGCCACCGCTGGACGCCCACCTGTCCTCCCCCTGGAGGGGGATATTCAGAAAATTGTTGGAGCGTCGCCCTCGGCGCGATGGTTTATTTTTGTTGGAGCGTCGTCCTCGGCGCGATGGTTTGTTTTCGTTGGAGCGTCGCCCTCGGCGCGATGGTTTGTTTTTGTTGGAGCGTCGCCCTCGGTGCGATGGTTTGTTTTTGTTGGAGCGTCGCCCTCGGTGCGATGGTTTGTTTTTGTTGGAGCGTCGTCCTCGGCGCGATTATTTGTTTTTGTCAAAGCGCCGGGTTTCCTCGTCCTGGCCTGGCGAAGGACGGCGATGAATTGAGTCCTTTTGCCGAAGAACCGTCGCTCAACGGCGAAGCAGCATTTCCACGCGGGTGGTATTTTTGATGCGAACAGGCTTCCATCTTCGGGCAGCACCGACCTTCATGCCCCCTTCATAACCGACATCCCCCCAGAGGCTCCCATGCCTGCCGATCCAATCACCCTCCTCGGTATTTCCATTCTGGTCCTCATTCTCTTTCTGCCGTTGCTGACCCGACGCCGTGCGCGGCGATCGGTGGGCAGCGAGCTGCGCCATATCAAGCCCGACTGGATCGCCGGTTCCCAGGACCATCCCATTCTGCTCTACATCACCTCACCTACCTGCGGCATTTGCCGTTCGATCACCCCCTGGGTGACCCATTGGGCGGAGCAAGATTGGCGGGTCCACGTCATCAATGCCATGGAGGAGCCTGCGTTGATGCGTGAACTCGGCGTTATGGGAACCCCCACCTTTGTGGTGCTGCGCCATGGCCGGGTTGCCGATGTGCAGGTGGGGGCCAAAAGTGAAAAGCAGATTCGGGCTTGGCTGGCCAAGTTCGGGGATGACAACCGCAGCGATTCGGCTTCGGGAGGGGAGAGCGGGGCGGTCGAGATCGGTGGGGGGCGGCATCACGATGGTCACCCCGGCGCCCACCATGACAGCCATAACGGCGGCCACGATGGTGGGGGCGACGGTGGCGGGGGCGATTGAGGATTTGGCGGCGTCGGCTCGGCGGCTGCGCGAATCCCAAGCACTGGTGGTCATCACCGGGGCGGGGGTCTCGGCCGAGAGCGGCGTTCCAACCTTTCGCGGCGTCGGGGGGCTGTGGCAAGGGTTTCGTCCGGAGCAGCTCGCCACCCCCGCCGCCTTTGCCGAAAACCCCAAGCGGGTCTGGCAATGGTACCTGTGGCGACGCGGCATCGTCGCCCAAGCAACCCCCAACCGGGGCCACGAAGTGGTCGCCGCCTGGGAGGGGAGATTCCCCGATTTCACTCTGGCGACCCAGAACGTCGATGGACTGCACCAACGGGCTGGGAGCCGTGATCCCCTAGGGAGGCGCTGATTTATTAGCGCTTCCGAGCGACCCAGGGATGGGTCGCCAAAATCAGGAACGTAAGTGACTGATTTTGAAAGCGAAGCGAAAACGACGCTTTTTGCGTAGCGTGCTGATTAAAGGCAGGAGCCTTTAATCAGCACTTCCCTAGAAATGCACGGCAACATCTGGCGGGCCCGCTGCCTGCAAGCGGGGCATATTGTCGATCAGACCGGCGTCACCGCGTTGGAAACCATCCCCCCCCGTTGTCACTGCGGCGCCTGGCTGCGCCCCGACATCGTCTGGTTCGGAGAGCCTCTGCCGGCACAGGCGCTGGTTCGGGCCGAGGCTGCTTTGCATAGGGCCGACACGGTGGTGGTGATCGGCACCTCGGGGGTGGTCTACCCTGTGGCCGACTTCCCACGCATCGCTAAGCAATCGGGGGCGTTTGTCATCGAAATCAACCCCGAACCGACCCCGCTTTCACCCCTGTGCGACCTCACCCTGCGCGGTACCGCCGGGGCGGTGCTGCCCGAGCTTGACCGTTTGGTGACGGTTACTCGGTAAACCGGTAATCTCGTACCCATAATTAATATCTGGCAATCTTCTGGTAATGTTCCGCGCCACCCCCCTCTTCCCAGTCCAAATCCTCCAGGAGCGTTCATGAAGTCGCCCGCGCAGCCCCTTTTTGGCAGGGTTGGAGCTCGCTTGGCCTGGTCGATGGCGATTCTGCTCGCTCTACTCTTGGCGGGTGGGTGGCTGTGGCTGTCGTTGCAGGATCGGGAAAACGCCTACGAGCTGGAGACCGCCCGTGCCGATCTGAGCGCCCAGGCGATGGTTTCGAGCCTGCGCAGCATCATGCTGGCCGGGCACGGCGACATGGCCCGCACCTGGATGGCCGATATGGCCGAGGTCGAGGGGGTCGAGTCGGTCCACATCTACCGCACCAATGGCCAGGAGGCCTTCAAAGATGGCAAGACCATCGAGCGGGTGAACGAATTCTTGGGGGGGGAGCAATTCTCCCAGCCCAGTTATACCGAGGTTCCCGGCACCATCCCCGACGAACTTGAGGAGCCGTTCTATGAGGTCCACTCCGGGCAGCAGGAGCGGGTGCGCATCCTCAAAAACGACCGCCTGACCTACCTGATGCCGATCAAGACCCAGACCGGGTGTATGGTCTGCCACGGTTACGACAACGATCCTCAGCGGGGCGTCCTGGTTTTAACCATCTCCACCGCGCGCTCCCAGGCGATGTCGGCCCGGACCGAGGCCCACTTCGCCTGGATCAGCGGCGCCATCGTATTGGCAGCTTGGGGAATTGCCTGGTTGTTGCTCCGGGTGTTGGTTTTGGTCCCCCTAGAGGACCTGGCCCGCACCGCCCGTCGGGTGCAGACCGGCGACCTGGGGGCCCGGGCCACGGGAGAGCGGCTCGATGAGTTCGGCGAGGTCGCCACCGCCTTCAACGATTTGATCGGCCATTTGCACGGGTTGCTGGCCCACGAGCAAACCCTGCGCGAACGGCAAGAGGGATTAACCGAGGCGATCCTGTCGCTCAACCAAGAGATGACCGGCAAAACCCTGCTCTACCGCATTGCCGCGCTGGCCCAATCGATGACTGGGGCCCAGTACGCCATGCTCGCCTACCTAGAGGGGGACAAACGGGTATTTCTGCCGGTGGGGCTCAGTGATGAAGAGGTCGACAAGATCGGCCATTGGCCCGAGGGCAAGGGGCTTCTCGGTTTGTTGTGGAACGAGAAACGGATCGTTCGGTTGCCCCGCTTGCAGGCCCACCCCTTGAGTGTTGGTTTCCCAGAGGGGCACCCGGCCATGGGTTCGTTCCTGGGCAGCCCGATCTTCTTCGGCGATCAGATTCTCGGGGTCATCTACCTGACTGAAAAAGAGGGTGGAGGCGATTTTTCGTCCGACGACGAAGAGATGCTCCGGGTCTTTGCGTTTGCCTGCGGTATGGCGCTGGCCAATGCTCGCCACGTCGAGAGCCTCGCCGCGCTCAACGCCGATCTTGAAGCCCGGGTGCAGGAGCGCACACAGGCGTTGGACGACGCCAACCAAAGCCTGATTCTGCGCGAAGCCGATTTGCAGCGGGCCAACGAGGCGTTGCAGTTGGCCAACGACGCCAAGGATCGTTTCTTGGCCAGCACCAGCCACGAACTGCGCACCCCCCTGAACGCGATCATCGGATTTTCGGAGCTGCTCATCACCACGGCGGGGGATCTGCTCAACGAAAAGCAGCGGCGCTACCTGAGTCACATCAACGTCAGCGGTTTGCGGCTTTTGCGCATCATCAACGATCTGCTCGATATTTCGAAGATCGAGGCGGGGATGATGCAGATCAGCAGCGAAACCATCGATCCGACAGCACTGCTTCATCAGGTCGCTTCTGAAATGGAGCCTCTGGCCCAGGCCAAATCGATTGCCTTGAACTTCGAGGTTTCCTCCGCTGCAGAGCAGACATCGTGGGCCAGCGACAAAGGGAAGGTCCACCAGGTTCTGGTCAATCTGATCGGCAACGCCGTTAAGTTCACCCCCGATCAGGGGCGGATCGATTGCCTGCTCAGTTTGCAAACGGTGGGGGGGAGGCCTGCCATGCAGGTGATGGTCTCCGATACCGGTGTGGGGATTGAGCAGGAGCATCTAGAACGGATCTTCGACGAGTTCTACCAAGTCGACGGCGCCCCTAATCAATCGGCGGGAACCGGATTGGGGCTCGCCCTAACCCGCCGCATTGTCCGTTTGCTGGGGGGCGATATCGTCGTCAGCAGTCAGCCGGGTGAGGGGACCACCTTCACCTTCCACATGCCGTTACACCCCCCCGAACAACACATCGTTGAGGAGTCCCGCCATGCCTACTGACCGCCCCTGGAAAATCCTGGTGGTCGACGACAACCCGATCAACATCGAGTTGGCGGCCGACGTTTTGGAGTTGGCTGGTTGTCAGGTCGAATCGGCCAGCAGTGGGGAGGAGGCGCTGGCGAAGGTCTTCGCCTCGCCGCCCGACTTGGTGTTGATGGACCTGCGTATGCCGGGGATCGACGGGGTTGAGGCGACCAAGTTGTTGAAGAACGATCTGCGCTCCTACGAAGTGCCGGTGGTTGCCCTGACCGCCTCGGTGATGAAGGGGGACCGGGAGCGGATTTTGGCACTTGGGTTCGACGGTTTTATCGAAAAGCCGATTCTGCCCGGCACGTTCGCCAAACTGGTACTGGATCATTTGAGTTAAAGAGGCAGGGGGATGGGGGCGCTCCGAACATTCAGGCGCGTCTCCATCCCAACCCATCGAGTCGTCCTTGCTGTTTTTGCGATGTTTCGTCCCCCACGTGGTCGCAGCCTTCGATCTTGTGTGTTGCCGCCTTCGATCTGAATTCAAACCCGAAAAACCACCCTTCCACCTTGCTTCCCATGGGGTTTTGAATACCATACCGCCCCCTTGTCCCCCATGGGGTGCAGGGTTATTCCCGCGCACGGCGCGGATTTCGAAAGGTGGTGATTGTTTTGCCAGGTGTTCGCGTTCGCGAAGGTGAATCCTTCGAAGGTGCTCTGCGCCGCTTCAAGAAGTCCTGCGAGAAAGCGGGCATTCTCTCCGAGATCCGTCGTCGGCAGGTTTACGAGAAGCCCAGCATTCAGCGTAAGAAGAAAGAGGCTGCCGCCCGCAAGCGGCTGCTCAAGCGGATTCGCCGGATGGGCTCCCCCGCTCCTCGCCGTTAAGGCGTAGGCGGGACTGCTCCCCGGCTCGATCCTCGAAGCCCCTGGCGGGTTATGCCCGTCAGGGGTTTTCCATTTCAACGGCGACACGATTTCGGCCCCGCGCCGGAACCTCCATCCCCCCTGCGAGGCCCCCGATGACCCTGCTAGCCCGACTCCAAGACGACATGAAAGCCGCCATGAAGAGCCGCGAAAAAGAGCGGTTGTCGGTGGTGCGTATGGTGATCGCAGCTCTGAAGGACGAGAAGATCGCCAAGATGAGCGATCTTTCTGATGCCGAGGAGGTGGCGGTGGTGACCCGGATGGTGAAGCAGCGCCGCGATTCGGCCAACCAATACCGGGATGCCGGTCGGCCCGATCTGGCCGACAACGAGGAAAGCGAAGTTGTCATCCTGACCGAATACCTCCCCCCTCAGTTGGATGAAGCGGCCATCGACGCCGCGGTTGCCGAGGCGATTGCCGCCAGCGGCGCCACCGCCCCTGCCCAGATGGGCAAGGTTATGGGTCTGCTGACCAAGCAATTGGCCGGTCAGGCCGACATGGGTGTGGTCAGCCAGAAGGTGAAGGCCGCTCTGGCGACCGGGGGCTGAGGCCCTGCCGTGATCGTCGACGCGGGCCCCCTCGATCTTCCCCTGCTGCTGGAGCGGGTGGCCTCCGAGTGCGGACTGCCCGAGGGGCGGGCCGCCGTCCAATCCCTCACCCCCAGCGACGATCCCCAAGAGATTGAGTACCGCCAAGCCCGGGTCGCCCCCTTGCAGGGGCTGCTGCGTCGGGGCGAAACCCTGGAGCGGCCCGAAATCGCCGGACTCGATCCGGTTCTGGAGCACCACCGCCGTCCCGGGTTGAAAAGCAGCATCGAAACCTTGCAATTGGTGGCCGGGATGCTGGGCGATGCCTGGCGTTGTCGTCAGAGCCTGGAGGCCCTTGCCGCCGAGGAGCGCTCTCCGGTGGCGGGGTTGATCCAGGGGATCGATCCCCACCCTGCGTTGCGCGACGGCTTGCGGTTGACGGTCGATCCTGAAGATCCCGAGGCGGGTCTGCTTGATACCGCCTCCAGCGAATTGGGGCGGCTGCGACGTTCGCTTAAAAGCCTGCGCCAGGAGCTGCGCAGTCGAATGGAGGGGCTGTCGGGGCAATACAAGGAGCAGTTGCAAGACGGCTTCGTCACCCTACGCGGCGAGCGTTTTGTACTGCCGGTGCGCAGCGACCGGGCCTCGCAGGTGGCGGGGGTGGTCCACGACCACAGCGCCAGCGGCCAGACCCTGTTTGTCGAGCCGATTGAGGCCATTGAGCTCAATAATCGGTTGCGTCAGGCCAAAGAGGCGATCCTCCAGGAGGAGGAGCGCATCCTGCGCCAGTGGGGCGACCGGTTGGGCAACGCCCACGAAACCCTGCTGCGCACCTGGCAAGGTTTGATCGAGTACGACCGCTTGCAGGCCATTGCCCAGTTCGCCCATCGCATCAACGCCATTGCTCCCCAGTGGAGTGGGCACAGTGGAAGCGACGGCCAGGGGTTTGATCTGCGGCGCGCACGCCACCCCTTGCTGGCACTTGAGGGGGATGTCATTCCGGTCGACATCGCCCTGCCCGAGGCGATGGCCCAGATGGTGATCTCCGGCCCCAACACCGGGGGTAAGACGGTCACCTTGAAGACGGTCGGGCTGCTGGTGGCGATGGCCCAGATGGGACTGCCGGTGCCGGTGGGGGAGGGCAGTCGTTTGCCACGGTTTGGCCGCATTCTGGCGTTGGTGGGGGACGAACAGGGGGTGGAGCGCCACCTGTCGACCTTCTCCTCCCAGCTTTTGCGCCTGCGCCGGATTCTTGAACAGGCCGATGCCTCCAGTCTGGTGCTGCTCGACGAGTTGGGGGGCGGGACCGATCCGATGGAGGGTGGTGCCCTCGGGGTGGCGGTACTTGAAGCGCTGCTGGCCAAAGGGTGCCGCGCCCTGACCACGACCCACCTGTCGCCTTTGAAAACCTTCGCCGACAATCGGCATGAGGTGTTGGGGGCGCGGATGGCGTTTGATCCCGACACCAACCGGCCGTTGTATCGCTTAGAAGTGGGGGCTTCGGGAACCAGCCACGCCATCGAGACCGCCGCCCGCTTGGGATTGCCCGAGGCGGTGGTGGCCCGGGCCCGTGCGGTGCACGAAAGCAGCCTGAGCGATTATGAGTTGTGGCAAGAAAAGCGGCGCACCCTGGAGGCGCAGCTGAAGTCCCAGGGCGAGCAGATTGCAGCGCAAGAGCGGGCTCTGGGCCAAAAACAAGAGGCACAGGCTCGGCGCGAAGCCGAGTTCAAACGCAAGATGGTCGAAGAAGAACAAGCGGCCAAGGGGCGTTGGGAAGAGGCGATTGCCCAAACCCGGCAGGAGCTGCGCAATCTGATCCACAAGGCGCAAGCCGAGGGCCGGCCCCACATCGTCACCGAGGCGCTGCGCGAACAGCGCTGGGCCGAGGAGCAAATCCAACAACCGGCGACACCCCGGCAGTGGCAGGTGGGCGATACCGCCCGGCTGACGGCTCTGGGGGGCAGGGCGGTTAAGGTGGTGGCGGTTGAAGGGGGGCGCATCACGGTTGAGGGGGGAGCGGTGCAGCTCACCGTTGGCGCTGAGGCGCTGGCCCCGGCAACCGCCGCAGGCGCCACCCTCCACCGTCCAACCGGGGGTGGGGAGCGCAAACGGGGGCGCAAGGAGCGTCAAGCTGTCCAGGGTCGTGAGGAATCGGGCGGTCCGCTCACCAAAATTGACCTGCGGGGGCTGCGCGCCGACGAGGCCGAACAACGACTGCTGCGGGGGCTCGACGAGGCGCTGGTGGCCGGAATGCACGAGGTCGAGGTGGTCCACGGCAAGGGGACCGGTGCCTTGCAAGCCATGACCCAACTGGTGCTGCGCCGCGAACCACGGGCGGGAGAATTCCACCTGACGGCGGGGGGTGGGGCGACCTGGGTTGAGCTGCTGTAGAGACGATTGATGCGGATGGGGTGCTGTTGTGGGAGCGGACCTCTGCCGCGAACGAAGAGCCCACCCCGCCCTTTCATCCGTGGCCGGTCCCCATCAAGCGGTCCACGCCCAGAAAAGGGCGTTTTGTCTTGCAGAGACCTTGTTCCGCAGCGTGAAAGGCCTATGGCCCGCCTACCCGACAGTTACATTGACCAGGTTTTGGCCCGCTCCGACTTGGAATCGCTGATCGGCCAATCGGTCGAGCTCAAGCGGCAGGGGCGCAATTTGACCGGGCTGTGCCCTTTTCATACCGAAAAGAGCCCCTCGTTCAGCGTGAACCCCGACAAGGGGGTCTACTACTGCTTCGGCTGTGGGGCCAGCGGCAACGCGGTCAGTTTTTTGATGAACCGGGAGGGGCTCTCGTTTCGGGAGGCGGTGCTCCAGCTCGGCGAGCGGGCCGGGATCTCCCCTCCCCAAGAGGATGGCCCCGATCCCTACGAGGGTTTGCGGGAGGTGATGGCCCGCAGCCACCGCCTGTTCGTCAAAAACCTGGAGGGGGAGGAGGGTAGGGCGGCCCGGCAGTATCTAGATGAGCGGGGCATTGGGCCTGAGGTGCGTAAGGAATACCGCCTGGGATTTGCCCCCGATGCCTGGGATCGGCTGGTGCTGGAACTCGGCCCCCGTGACGCCCCCAAGGGGGAGGTTGCCGGGGTGGTGGTGCGCAACGAAGCCGGACGTCTCTACGACCGCTTTCGCAGCCGCATCATCATTCCGATCACCGATGATCGGGGACGGCTGGTCTCCTTCGGGGGGCGGATCGTCGGCGCCGGGGAGCCCAAGTACCTCAACGGTCCCGAGAGCCCCCTGTTTCACAAAGGGGAGCTGCTTTACGGCCTGCACGAGGCGCTGCCCGCCATCCGCAAAGAGCGGCGCGCCATCGTGGTCGAGGGGTACTTCGACCGGATCGCCCTGGCGGTGGCCGGGATCGGCGAGGCGGTTGCTCCGCTTGGAACCGCCCTGACCCAGGAGCAGATCGAGCGGCTGTGGCGGGCCTGCGATACGGTGGTGCTTTGCTTCGATGGCGACAATGCCGGACGGCGGGCCGCCTGGCGGGGGCTGGAGCGGGCTTTGCCCACCCTGAAAGAGGGGCGGCGGCTGCGTTTTTTGTTTTTGCCCGAAGGGGAGGATCCCGACACCTTGGTGCGTCAGGAGGGGGCGCAAAGGTTTCGGACCCGGCTCGACGAGGCGATCCCCCCCGAGGCGTTCGCCTGGACGATGGTGATCGCCGAACATGGTGAGGATGCCGAGGGGATGGCGGCGGCGGCGGCCAAACTCAAGGGTCTGGCCGACCAGTCGGCCTCCCCCATCTTGGGGCAGGCGTGGCGGATGGCCTGGGCCAAACGGCTGAACTGGCCGATTCATTTGTTGGGTGGGCAGAGCGAGGGTCAAGCTCCGGCGGTCGAGGCCAAACCGGCGCCGAGCATGAAACCCCGACCTGCCCCCTCAATGCGTTACGTTCGGCGCTATCGGCTGAGCGAGGACGAACAGTTCGATCAGGTTTTCGGTAGCCTTCTGCATCTGCTGGTGATGGAGGAGGAGGCCTGGAGGGCGGTCGATCTGGAGCGGGTCTTCGAATTGGGGCTGCCCGAGAACCCTTGGGCGGGGCCGTTCGAGGAGCTGGTGGAGGCGCAAGAAAAGGGGGTTGAACCGCAACCGGCCCGCTGGTTGGGTCATTTATCCCAAGATCGCCCCCTGCCCCCCATGCCGATGATGAACGAAGGGGTGGAGGTGTCGGTCTTGGCCAGGGAGCTGGCCAACCGGGTGGCCGTGATGGTGTGGAAACGGCACATCCAGCATTTGAGTGCGTTGTACCAACAGGATCCCAAAGCCAATCGGGACCTGTGGGACGACATTTCCGAACTGCAACGACTTTGTCGCAACGGTCTGTATCCCGGACAGACCATCCGCGATTGACGGAGGAACGAGCCAACATGACCCAGTCCCTGGACCAGGAACAACAACTCAAAACGCCAGCAGGAACCTTCGAGGAGGAGAGCGACGAGGAGTTGGGCGAATTCAACCCTGTGGGGTTGATCGAACTGGCTAAAGAGCAGGGGTATGTCACCTTCAGCGAACTCGAAAACTTCTTCCCCGAGGGCAAGATCCCCGAGGAGTGGATCGAGAGGGCGTTGCAGGTGCTGCACGAGCTCGAAGTCGAGCTGATCGACGACGACCAGGAGGAGGACCCCTCCCGGGTGCGCGCCGCCCTTGAGGAGCGGGCCCGCATGCAAGAGAGCGTGCGTGCCATCGGCGCCGGTATTTCAGAACAAGATCTGGGCCGCACCGACGATCCGGTTCGCCTCTACCTGCGTGAAATGGGGGGAATCGAGCTGCTCACCCGCGAGGGTGAGGTCGCCATCGCCAAGCGGATTGAGGCGGGACGCGAGAAGGTGATCAAGGCGATCTGCGAAGCCCCTCTGTCGTATCAAGAGATTCTCAGCTTGGGCCGGGCGCTGCGCGACAACCAGATCAACCTGCGCGAGGTCGCCGAGCTGGTCGATCCGACCAAGTTCGAGGACACCAACGAGGCGATGGCCGAGTGTGTCGACGACGACGAGCTCGACCGCGAGGCGTTGCCGATCAACCAGGCCCCCGATCTTGAGGCCCGGCGGGTCGAGGTGTTGGAGCACTTCGAGAAGGCCGAAAAGCTGATCGAGCGCTACGAGCAACTCATCGCCAATCTCGATACCGCCGATGAGAAGCTGGTGCACAAACACCGCCGCGCCATCGGTAAGGCGATTGCCACCATGCGGCTGTCGCAGCGGCAGATCGACCACTTGGTCAACCGGGCCAAGGAATACGTCGACCGCATCCGCCGTGCCGAGCGTTCGATCCTCAAGATCGTCGACGACAACCGGGTCAACCGGCAGAAATTCATCAAAGAATTCCAAGGCAACGAGGGCGACGTCCACCTCTTCCCCCGTCTTGAGGCTAAGAACTTCAAGGGGTTGGAGCCGTTATACCCCCATGTGAACGAAATCCGCCGCGATCAGCGCAAGATCCACCGCGTCGAGCAAGAGGCGGGGATGACGGTCGGCGAGCTGAAGAAGACCCTGCAACTGGTGGTCGGCGGCGAGCGCGAAACCAACCAGGCCAAGCGGGAGATGATCGAGGCCAACCTGCGTCTGGTGATCTCGATTGCCAAGAAGTACATCAATCGTGGCCTGCAATTCCTCGACCTGATTCAAGAGGGCAACATCGGCTTGATGAAGGCGGTCGACAAGTTCGAATACCGGCGCGGCTACAAATTTTCGACCTACGCCACCTGGTGGATTCGCCAGGCGATCACCCGCTCGATTGCCGATCAGGCCCGCACCATTCGGATTCCGGTGCACATGATCGAGACGATCAACAAGCTGGTGCGGGTGCAGCGGGCGCTGGTGCAGGATTTGGGGCGCGAGCCGTTGCCCGAAGAGATTGCCGAAAAGATGGAGATGCCGGTCGACCGGGTGCGCAAGGTGCTCAAGATCGCCAAGGAGCCGGTGTCGCTGGAGACCCCCATCGGCGACGAGGAGGACACCAGCCTGGGCGACCTGATCGCCGACGAAATGGCGATCAACCCCCTCGACGCGGCGGTGAACAGCAGCCTTTCAGAGGCGGTGCGCGAGGTGCTGGGCTCCCTGACCGAGCGGGAAGAAAAGGTGCTGCGCATGCGTTTCGGCCTCGACATGAATACCGACCACACCCTGGAAGAGGTCGGCAAACAGTTTTCGGTCACCCGCGAGCGGATCCGGCAGATCGAATCCAAATCGCTACGCAAACTGCGCCACCCCAGCCGTTCGTCGAAATTGCGCACGTTTGTGGAGGAGTAAACCGTGGAGGAGTAAACCCCGCGTTGGTGAGCGGGTCGCCTTGTCTTCGTGAAAGGCAAAAAGTAGAAAACGCCAGAAAACCGCCCCCCAAAAAACCCGGCAGACCGAAAGGTTTGCCGGGTTTTTTTGTGCGTGGGGTTAAGGGTGCTAAACAACGAGGTATGCACAAATCAAGCAGCCAGACTTCATCAGCGGACTGGGTGAAACCTTGCTGAAAACTGCAATCGAAATTGGAACCGTGTACCACCGATACATCAGGCCCTGTCCAAGCTGGTTTTGTCCGGCTTGGACAGGACGCCCATTATTGCGGGGCTGGAAAAAGCTTCATGTTGCATGCGTTCAATTTGTTCATGGCCACATTAAATTGAGCCTCCTCTGCCTCGGTCATGTTCGAATCGCCGCTCGTGAAGGCCGAAAGCTCGGCTGTATCGACCTTCCATGCGCAGTCTTGGGTTTGGCAACCGCACATTTCGGCGGCCGCCTTTTCTGCCTTGGTCACCAATTCTGGATTGCCCTTTTGCCCAGAACATGCCGACAACGCAAGTGCAATAACAATGAAACCCACCCATTTGTTGTTCATGAATTCTCCTTGTGCTTTATACGAATGGTATTGGTTGTTGGCGGGAACAAACCCTGAACCCTGCCGAAGACTCGGCGCATAGGAGGGAGTGGTCAAGGATCGTGGCGCCGATTCGTCTGGGGGATGTGATGGTCGACAAGTTGATGAGGTTGATGGGGCGTGGGGGTATTCATAGCAGCAAAGCCATTCAAACAAACAGGGCCGCTGCCGACATATCGAGGTCATTTTTGAAGCATAAAACCATCTGTATATATATTCCGTTGTACATTCACCGACCGCACAATGGAGCCGGTCGATACCCACCTTTGTTGCCCTGGATCGGGTACAACGGATCGATGATTTGATCCACAAGGGCGTGTCGCTTGATGTGCTGCCCCAGCAAAGTAAGGCCACCATGAGCGGTCAAATCACAGGCAACCGGCGAATCTAAAACCTTGCATAAAAATGGGCACGAATTCAGGGTTAAGTTAAAAGATTAGGTTCATAAGAAAGATGATCAACATCAGAATAACAATTCCAAAACAGAAATAGATACCTAACCGCTGATTTTCTCTCAAGTCCTCCTTGGCGGTAGCAGGGTCTTTACCGTTCCACATGCATACGAGATCTTGGCCCTCTCGGTAATCTCCAAGGTCGTTAAATGTGAATTCAAACTCCCCAATATCGGGTATGCCGGAGTCAATGACGGCAACATTTATCCCGGAGGTTCGAATGTATTTAACTTTGCCTGTGAACTTTTTGTAGTTTAGATGTTTTGTTCTTTCAGACAGCAAAAAGAGTCCTAAACCGCCGAACGCGATGCACCAGACGATTCCCGCCAGATATCCCATAAGTTCCTTCCTTTTTTCGAGAGCTAACGTAAACCTGAATCCGTGCCGATTTTCCTGTAACGTAGAGCTAACCGGCGCTGCGCGGCTTTATCGCGCAGCGTCCAGCGACTGAAAGGAGCGAGGTTGAGCGCCGGGTTAGAACGCGGCTCACGACGGAGTGTCCTCATCTCGAAATCTGGGTTTGGCAGGAAACTCTTCAATGTTTGCCACTGCTTGTTCTACCTCTGGCAGTCCACCAAACTCTAGGAATTCTGCAGCTTCTTCGGTTGGCAATAGATTCTTTACGATGCTAAGAGCAGCACGCGCTTCCGTGACAAATGCACCAAGCGCGGCTCTCGATTCAGCACTTAGCGTCGGCTCTGGTTCGACATAGGGCTCTTTCATTTCAGGCGGCTCAATACTTGGAAGTGCCTTCCAAATTGGCGCCAGGATGTTCGTATAGCTGTGCCCCATAAAATTTCCAACAAGCCTCCCATAGACCTGCACATGGCCCAAGCTTTCGTTTGCTTTGACTATGCGGAGCGATTCATTACACAGAGAGCTTGCCTTGTTTATGGCTGCCACTATTTCTTCAGCGGACGTTTGGTCGATAGTCATAGAGTTCTAACTTTGAATTAGATGGCAGGGTTGCCACATAACCATTCACGGATGCCATATAACGGGGATCATGCTGGTCTAACCCATGGAAAACGCATGAGCCCAATTTTTTATGGCAACAGGGGTATTCTTTTATCGCAACACCCAACTGGGGGGCGGCGGTGGGGGGGCTAGGAGTCTGTCGGACTTGAGATCGTCCTACTCGGCAATTGCTCCTGCATTGCTCTACCTCCTGCATCCATGCAGTCGTGCGCCGGCGGATAATCGGTCCAAATTCCCCCGGTTTTTCGTCACATAGCCACCACTATGATCCTCAAAACCGTGAAAATTTGGCCTCGATTCCCCACTCGGCTCGCTACGGACGCTCAAGTCCGACAGCCTCCTAGGGAAACGCCGATTAATGGCAGAAGGCCTTTAATCAGCGCTTCTTAGTCGTAGATCACGTAATGCCGGTTGGGCTCGATCTCGTGGGTGGTGCTCTCCCCGTAGGGCC
>MNWR01000052.1 GCA_001872725.1 Proteobacteria bacterium CG1_02_64_396
GCCCTCGGCGCGATTGCGTTTGAGGCAATGCGGTAGGAGCGCCGCCCTCGGCGCGATTGCGTTTGAGGCAATGCGGTAGAAGCCAAAGCTCTGCTGATGTTGCAAGCGAAGCAAAAACGACGATTTTTGCGAAGCGTGCTGATTCAAGGCAGGAGGCCTTTAATCAGCGTTTCCCTAGCGGGCGACCCACGCGGTGGTGTCGGCAACATCCTGGATCTCGGAGGGTTGGGTGTTCATGGCGGCGCTCCTCAATGGCGATTCGGGGTTTTTCGGCGTTTCAGCGATCTTCCGGCCACCCCTCGACCGCTTCGATGGCATCGCGTTCGGCGCTGCCGATCAGCTTCAAGGCATGGCCCCGCACATCGGCGGGCCATGCCGTCAACAGCGGTGCGATCCCCCCGAAATCCCCGGCAAAAAGTTTGCGGCAGACCTCCTCGAAGTTCGGCAGATTGCCTCCCATGGCATCCAAAAAGCGGTAGGCCGCCTCCTGGGATTTGCGGGCCTGCTCCTTGGCGACCCCCGCCTTGCGCGCCTGCTCCACCAATTTACGCAGGGTCACCGAGGCCCCCCCCGGTTGCTCGCTCAGCCATTGCCAATGGCGGGGAAGCAGGGTGATCTCTTTGGCCACCACCCCCAGCTTGGGGCGGCCCCGCTTGGGGGGCTCCTCCCCCTCGGCGGGGTCGGGTTGGGGCAGGCGGGCCAAGACCTCCTCGGCGCTGCCGCGCAGGTCGACCTCGACGGTGCGGCCCGAGGCGTCGTCGAAAATCAGAATCGATGCCTCGGGATCGTGGGCTCGGACGGCGCGGGCCTGCAACGCCACGGTGGGTAGATCGCCTTGGCCGATCAGGGTGGTGCCCGCAAAGGCGGTGAGTTGTTGAGGGTGTGACATGGGTGCTCCCGGCTGAAAAAGTAAGATTTAATGGCTGTATTATTACCAGTATAAAAAACATCTCAATACACAAGATAAAAAGATGTCGTTATGCCCCCAAACATTTGGGCGCTCTCGAAGGATGTCGCCATCAAGCATCTGTTGTTGATCCTCACCGAGCGTCTGGGGCCCGAGGGCTTCGTGCTCCCCGTTCCCGATCCGGATCCCGCCGATGCAGTGCGTTTGCTCAGCCCCTGCGATCCTCGACTGACCGCCTACCTCTATACCTATGGGCAGGAGGAGGGGCGGTATGGACTGCATTTGGAGTATCCGCCGGGGGAGGGGGGGCTGACGTTGCGGGAAGCGCGGGAGGGGGTTGAGTTCGATCGAGCGCTGGAGTGGTTGGTGGTGCATCTGAGGGTTGATGGCGACTGAACAAGGGGACGGGGCTGTCAGTTCCCGATCTTGTTTGTCGGGTATGGTCGCAATTGCGACAAAGACAAAAACGACGCAATTGATTGAAAAACAACAACTTCTCGATATGGCACGCCCCCTGCGATAAGGGGCGATCCGTTTCGCACGCCACGAGGAGAACCCGCCATGATCCAACTGACCGACAAAGCCATCTCCGCCGTTTCCACCTTCATCAAGGGCTCCCCCAACCCCAATGCCGGGCTGCGCATCATGATTTCCGGCGGCGGTTGCTCCGGTTTTCAGTACGGCCTGAGCCTGGAGGACGAACCGGGCAGCAAAGACACGGTGCTCGAATTCGGCGCGGTGAAGGTCTTCATCGACCCCGACACCACCCCCTTCATCCAGGGAACCACGGTCGACTTCACCGACGGCATGGAGGGCTCCGGCTTCAAGTTCGAAAACCCCAACGCCAAGTCTTCCTGCGGCTGCGGCAAGTCGTTTTCTTGCTAAGGGGGGATTGAGGCTATGTGGGAATACTCCGAGAAAGTCCAAGAACACTTCTTCAACCCCCAGAACGCCGGGGTCCTCGATGGGGCCAACGGGGTGGGGGAGGTCGGTTCGATTTCGTGCGGCGATGCCTTGCGCTTGATGATCAAGGTCGATCCCGAGACCGACGTGATTCAGGACGCCCGCTTTCAAACCTTTGGTTGCGGCTCGGCCATCGCCTCCTCTTCGGCCCTGACCGAGATCATCAAGGGCAAGACGGTCGAAGAGGCGCTCAAGGTGACCAACCAAGACATCGCCGACTACCTCGACGGCCTACCCCCCGAAAAGATGCATTGCTCGGTGATGGGGCGCGAAGCGCTGCACGCTGCGGTCGCCAACTACAAGGGTGAGGCGTGGAGCGACGATCACGAGGAGGGGGCGCTGATCTGCAAATGTTTCGGGATCGACGCCGGCATGATCGAAGAGGTCATCCGCGAGAACAATCTGACCACCCTGGAGCAGGTCACCTTCTACACCAAGGCGGGGGGAGGCTGCGCCACCTGTCATGAGGGGATCGAGGAGGTGTTGCAGGCGGTGCTGGGCAAGGCCCCAGCGGCGGCGACCCCGGCGGCACAACCGGTGCAAATTCAAGTCGCCCCCGCCCCGGCTCCTGCCGCAAAACGGCCCCGTACCTCGCTGGAGCGGATCAAGATCATCGAGCAGACCCTGGAGGAAATTCGTCCCCAGCTGCGGCGCGACCACGGCGATGTGGAATTGATCGAGGTCGAGGGCAAGAAGGTCTTCGTCCACATGACCGGCGCCTGCGCAGGCTGCTCCATGGCCTCGGCCACCCTGGAGGGGATCCAGGTCAAACTGATTGCCGCTCTGGGCGAGATGGTGCAGGTGGTTCCGGCCGCGGCGCTGGCGATGCGGGGCTGACCCGGCATCCCGTCGGCGTCCCTCCCCCTGACAGGGGGAGGATAGGTGGGGGTTCGGCGGTCCAACCGGGGTAGCCGTTCGATGGGAAGGTTGCCCCACCCGGCGTACCCATGTTGAGCCTCGTCAGAGGGGCCAAAGCGAAGGCGGCTTCTTCTGGATGAATCACCTTCCGCTTTCATGAACTCATGCAATCAACCCAAGGGGCCATGCCATGAATCCCATCTACCTCGACAACAACGCCACCACCCGGGTCGCCCCCGAGGTGGTCGCGGCGATGCTCCCCTTTTTCACCGAGCAGTTCGGCAATCCTTCATCCCTGCACAGCTTCGGCGACAAGGTGGGACGGGCGCTGAAAAAGGCGCGGGGTCAGGTGCAGGCGCTGATCGGGGCCGAATACGACTCCGAAATCGTCTTCACCTCGTGCGGCACCGAGTCCGACACCACCGCCATCCTCTCGGCGCTGGAGGTCTTTCCCGAGCGCACCGAGATCGTCGTCAGCGTGGTGGAACACCCCGCCGTGCTGGAGCTGGGCAAATACCTTGAGAAAAAAGGGGTGACGGTCCATCGGCTTGGGGTCGACAAGCAGGGTCGCATCGATCTTGAGGGATACGCCGCGCTGCTGCGCGAGCGGGGGGGCAACATCGCCATCGTCTCGGTGATGTGGGCCAACAACGAAACCGGAACCCTCTTTCCGGTCGAGGCCATGGCGAGCATGGCCAAGCAGGCGGGGGTGCTCTTTCATACCGACGCGGTCCAGGCGGTCGGCAAGATCCCCATCGACCTGAAAAACAGCGACATCGACTTTCTGTCGATCTCGGGTCACAAGCTCCACGCCCCCAAGGGGATCGGCGTTCTTTACGCCCGGCGCGGGGTGAAATTCCGCCCCTTTTTGCGCGGCGGTCACCAAGAGCGGGGACGGCGCGCCGGGACCGAAAACGCCGCCGCCATCGTGGGGCTGGGCATCGCCTGCGAAATGGCGCAAGCGGCCATGGAGCACGAAAACACGGTGGTGAAAAAGCTGCGCGACAAGCTGGAGGCGGGGATTTTGGCCCAGGTGCCCAATGCCTTTGTCACCGGCGATGTCGAAAATCGCCTGCCCAACACCTGCAACATCGCCTTTGAATACATCGAGGGGGAGGCGATTTTGCTGCTGCTCAATAAGGTCGGGATCGCCGCTTCCAGCGGCTCGGCCTGCACCTCGGGTTCGCTGGAACCCAGCCACGTGATGCGGGCGATGCAGATCCCCTACACCGCAGCCCACGGCACGGTGCGCTTTTCGTTGTCGCGCGAGACCACCGACGAAGAGATCGAGCGCGTCATCGCTGCCGTCCCCCCCATCGTCGCCCAACTGCGCAAGTTGTCGCCCTATTGGGGTGAAAACGGACCGGTGGAGCAGACCGACCAGGCCTTTAAGCCGACCTATGCATGAGGACTCCCCCGCATCGTTTGGATGCGGGGGGGCTACCCTCATTAGGTGTGGGGTGGCGACGGTTATGGCAGAAGCGAAGCCGGTTTTCTTCAGCAAAGAAACGGTTGGGGCAACCGCCCAATGCTACCGTAGGAGGCGTCCCTGACGCCGATGCCTTTTGGGGCAGGCGGGGGTCGGGGTCGCAAGGTTTCTGCGCATTCGCGGTCGGGGACTGCTCCTACAAACCCAACCAACCCCAACCCCAACCTAGCCTATGCCTGAGGAAGGCGACCGCTGCCGCCGAAGCGATGCTGCGGTAAAAGCCGTTCAATCCTCGCATGCCCCCATTCAGGCTCGGCTGTTACTCCTCCAATTCCTCCACCAACGCCTCGATGATGTCGCTCATCGAGACAATCCCCACCAAATCGCCCCCCTCCAAAACCAACAGCCGCTTGACGTTGAAATTGGCCATCAATTGGGCGGCGTGGCGGATGTCGAGACCGGGGTGGACGCTCAGGGCCGGTTTGGCGCAGATGTCGTAGACATGCAGCAGGTCGATGTCCCCCTCCTGGGCGACGATCGCCTTGAGCAGGCTGGTGTAGGTGACGATGCCGTAGGCACCGGCGGGGCTCCCCTTGTCGACCACCAGGGAATTCACCCCGTGCCGACGCATGGTGGTCAGCGCCTCACGGGCAGGGGCCAGGGGGGCGATGGTGGCGACGTCGCGGCTCATGATGTCGGCGACCAATTTCATACTCAGATCTCCTCTTTAACCTGATCGACGAAGCGGTCGACTTGGTTCAAATCGATGCCGGTCAGATGTTCGATGGGGATGATGAAGGCGATGGTGTGGTCCTGATGCCCCTTCTTGATCGCCTTCAAAACATGGGTGGCCAGGGAGCGCTCCAGAACGAAGACCAGGAACGACTCCATCGCCTCGAAGGTGAGGCCGAGGAAGGTCTTTTTTTCCTGCAAACCCATCCCCTTGCCCTCAAGAATGGTGACCCCTCCGGCCCCCGCCTGGCGGCAGGTTTCGATCACCGCAGTTTCACGCTCCTGCGGGGCGATGCAGATCAGCACAGAGAATCTCATGATTTTTGACTCCTTGATTCGGGCTTAACGGTCCGCTCCGACAGAATGCCGTAGGCCATCACGGTGAGCATGGGGAAGAGCGAGGCAAAGGCGATCAAACCGAAACCGTCGACCAGGGGGCTGCGCCCCTCGATGTTGGTGGCAAGGCCGATCCCCAGGGCGGCCACCAAAGGGACGGTGACCGTCGAGGTGGTCACCCCTCCCGAATCGTAGGCAATGGGGACGATGTACCGGGGCGCCAGCCAGGTCAGGAGGATCACCCCCAGGTAGCCGACGATGAGGTAGTGGTGGATCGAGTCGCCCTGGACGATGCGGTAGCACCCCAGGGCGATCCCCACAGCCACTCCGAAGGCGACAAACACCCGCAAAACCAAGGGATGGATCCGCCCCTTGCTGACCTCGGAGGCCTTCAGGGCGATGGCGATCAAGGCGGGTTCGGCCATGGTGGTGGCAAAGCCGACCAGGAAGCCGAAGAGGTAGATCACCCACGGCTTCCCCCCCGCGGTGAGCTGGATCGCCATGGTCTCGCCGATGGGGAACAGCCCCATCTCAAGCCCAACGATGAAGGCGTAAAGCCCCAAAATCACCAGCCCAAAGCCGATGGCGACCTGTTTCAGACGAGGAATCGCCTTGCGCAAAATGCCGTATTGAAAAAAGGCGATGACCAACACGATGGGCAATATGTCTTTGACCACCCCGAGCAAATCCATGAGCAAGGTCAGCGGTGTCGCCGAGGATGCATCCTCGGTTTGCGGCCCATCGGGGGATGGGGACTGGATGGTGGCGGCGGCGGCGGCGGTCGTCCCGCCGTCCCCCGCATAAACAGCAATGCCGTAGAGCTGCACGAAGATCATCGGGGTGAGCGAGGCGAAGGCGATCAGGCCGAAGCCGTCGATCACCGGATTGCGCCCCTTAATCATGGTCGCCAGTCCGATCCCCAGTGCCGCCACCAGCGGCACCGTCACCGTCGAGGTGGTCACCCCCCCCGAATCGTAGGCAAGCCCCACAATCTGCGGTGGGGTCCAGAAGGTCACCAGCACCACCAGGATGTATCCGCCGATGATGTACCAGTGGATCGGGTGGCCGAGCAGGATGCGCAGCACCCCAAGCACGATGGCGCACCCCACCGAAACCGCCACCGTGACGCGCAGCCCCAGGGCGTCGATGCGCCCGGCGCTGATCGCCTGCGCCTTTTCGGCAATGGCGAGCAGGGCCGGTTCGGCGATGGTGGTGGCAAAGCCGATGAGGAAGGCAAAGAGCAACAGCCAACCCAGGGAACCCTTGCGGATGAAGTCGTAGGCGAGGTTCTCTCCGACCGGAAAAACCCCGAGCTCCAACCCCTGAATAAAGAGCGCCAGCCCCACCGCAACGATGAGCAGACCGCTGGCGATCGAGGTTAAGTTGGGGGGGAGTTGGCCGATGGCGAAGGCTTGAAACAGGGCGATCACCACCACGATGGGCAGCAGATCGCGCAGGGCGTCGCGCAGCCGGGTGAGGAAGTCTTTGAGGCCCTCCAAGTTATTCGGCCACGAGCCATTCGAGGCGAAATCCAGCCCCCTCGCCCTGGGTCAGGGTGCGGGTCAACTGGGGCAACACCGCTTTTAAAGCGGCGTCGGTTTGGAAGGGGGGACGGACCAAAGCCAGGCCACTGCCGACCAGCATGGCGGGGGTTTTGGGATCGCGCACCCAGAGCTCGCACAGCAGGATCTCTTTGATGCCTGTCCCCTTCAGGCCGCGATGAAAACGGGCGACCGCCTGGGCATCTTTCAGGGGGTACCACAAAGCGACGGTGGCGGTGGCCGCCTTACGCTGGATGGCTTGCAGCCCCGCCTGCATCGCCTCGAATTCTTTTTCTTGCTCGAAGGGGGGGTCGATCAGGATGAGGGTGCGCTTTTCGGACAGCGGCAGTAGTGCGCCGAGCGCCTCGAAACCGTCGCGCTGGTGGATGGCGACGCGGGAATCGCGCCCCATCGTCTGACGCAGCAGCGCCGCCTCTTCCGGGTGTTTTTCGATCAACAGCAGCCGGTCTTGAGGGCGCAGCAGATGGGCTGCCAGCCAGGGGGAGCCGGGGTAGAGGGTCGGCCCGCTCCCTGGTTCGGGTTGGGCCGCTTTCACCGCCCCGAGGTATTCGGCCAGCGCCCCCTGGGGGGAGCGTTCGCGCCACAAGCGGTCGATCCCGCTGCGCCACTCCCCGGTTTTGCCCGCCTGCTCGCTGCGCAGGTCGTACATCCCCGACCCGGCATGGGTGTCGAGGTAGGCAAAGGGTTTGTCTTTGCGCTTGAACCCTTGGATGAGCTGGGTCAGCACCAGATGTTTGAGCACATCGGCGAAGTTTCCGGCGTGGTAGGCGTGGCGGTAATTCATGAACGACTCGGGCGGCGAGAAAAGTGGAATATCGGCATTGGATCTCACGCTCACGTCACTACTAAGCGACGTCAAAGAAGTTTTAATCCCTTTTTTTTCAGGTCTGCTTTTTGATCGCACATTGGAAAGCCTAGATGCTGTCCACCGTCAGTCTTAATCCCTTTTTTTTCAGGTCTGCTTTTTGATCTCCAGGGATGTGCGTAATAATACTCATGGTCTTAGTCTTAATCCCTTGTAACTATTCAGCCCCTCCCATCCCCCCGGTTTTTCCCTACGGGTTTTCTTTCATAAAGAGGGGTTGGTTACCTTCGAAGAGGAGGGTCAGGGCTGGGGTGGGACCGATGCCGTGTTTGCGGCAGGTCGACAGGTAGCTGCGGATGCGGCAGAAGATATCGGCGCCCTCTTTGGAGCGGAAGCATCCTGAGATTTTCTGGTGCAGCTTGACCATACGGATGTCGTTTTCACCCTGGTTGTTGGTGAAGGGAACCAGCGGATTGTCGATGAACCGTAGGACGTCGTCCTCGAAATTGCGCAGTCGTTCG
>MNWR01000053.1 GCA_001872725.1 Proteobacteria bacterium CG1_02_64_396
GGACGTAAGTCCCTGAAGGTCCGTGGAAGACCACCACGTTGATAGGCTGGGTGTGGAAGCGTGGCAACACGTGAAGCTGACCAGTACTAATCGACCGTGAGGCTTGGTCATACAATGAGTAAGCCCTCAGTACCACTCACCAAAAACCAATGCCGATTCTCCGGCAAGGCTTGCGCCCCAACGGATAATCGCCAACCCTTCTTGGGGGTTAAGCAGCGGGGTAACACCTGATCCCATTCCGAACTCAGAAGTGAAGACCGCTCGCGCCGATGATACTTGGTCTGTATACGTCCAGGGAAAGTAGGTCACCCCCAAGATCCTAAATTGCTTGAACAAGTGGCAATGAATCTGGATGATTCGCGCCGTTCAAGCGCCGGGAATGCCGGCAGAGGACGATGCGGGAGTAGCTCAGCTGGTAGAGCACGACCTTGCCAAGGTCGGGGTCGCGGGTTCGAATCCCGTCTCCCGCTCCATCCTCACAAGGTGAATGCAGGCTCGGGACACGGCAGGGTAGCAAAGTGGTAATGCACCGGTCTGCAAAACCGATATTCGTGGGTTCGATTCCCACCCCTGCCTCCATCCTCATCGACAACGAAAGCCCGGTCCCTCAAGGTCCGGGCTTTTTTGCATCCTTAAGGAAGGGACGATGTGCCGGGGTGGTGGAATGGTAGACACCGGGGACTTAAAATCCCCCGCCCATTGGGCGTACCGGTTCGAGTCCGGTCCTCGGCACCAGTTTTATACGTTGGAACAACCCTTTTATTCCAGGTGGTTGAGTGTGATGCACCCCCGGTGGCCCTCGCGGGTTCGGGTGCGGAACAACCACCTAACATCAACCAAAGAGAGTGAATTATGGCCTACAACGTCACCATGAAGCAGCTGTTGGAAGCAGGCGTCCACTTCGGTCACCAGCCCCGCCGTTGGAACCCCAAGATGAAGCGTTTCATCTTTGCCGAGCGCAATGGGGTCCACATCATTGATTTGTCCAAAACCGCGCGCCTGTTCAAAAACGCCTACCAATTCGTCCAGGAGACCGCTGCCAACGGGGGATCGGTTCTGTTTGTCGGAACCAAGCGTCAGGCGGCCGATGCCCTGCGTGAAGAGGCTGATCGCTGCGGCATGCCTTTCGTTAATTACCGTTGGTTGGGTGGCATGCTCACCAACTTCAAGACGATTCAAGGCTCCATCGAGCGCCTCAAGCGCATTGAAAAGGAGATCGCCGAGGCAGGTGAAAGCTCTGGCTTGACCAAAAAAGAGCTGGTGCTCAAGCAACGGGAGCTTGAAAAGCTTGAGTCCAACCTGGGCGGTATCCGCGATATGGGGCGTTTACCCCGTGCCTTGTTCATCGTCGATCCCGATCGCGAAGACATTGCGGTGAGCGAAGCCCGTAAACTCGGTATTCCGGTGGTTGCGGTGGTTGATACCAACTGTGATCCCGACCTGATCGACTTCCCCATTCCCGGCAACGACGATGCCATCCGTTCGGTTCGCCTGATCGCCGGCACCATTGCCGACGCGGTGATCGAGGGTCGTGGCGCCCGCTCCGAGGGGGCTGTTGAGGGTGCCGGCGGATTTACCGAAGATGAGTTCGTGGCTGTCGAAAACGCCGAGGAAGTCGGCGCGGCGCAGTAACGACGATTCACCCAAGAAGACTACGAACGGGATAGGTTAGACATGGCGACTGTAACTGCTGCAATGGTGAAAGAGCTGCGCGAGAAAACCGGCGCTGGGATGTTGGACTGCAAAAAAGCGTTGGAATCGACCGATGGTGATATCGAAAACGCCGTCGATTTTCTGCGCAAAAAGGGGTTGGCCGCTGCTGAGAAAAAAGCGGGTCGAGTCGCCGCCGAGGGGATCGTTCTGGCCAAGGTGTCGGACGACGGTCGCCAGGCGGTGTTGATCGAGGTGAACTCCGAGACCGATTTCGTGGCTCGGAACGACAAATTCGTCGACTTCGTGGAGCAGGTGGCCGATCTAATCGCCGCCGAGCGTCCCGAATCGGTGGAGGCTCTGTTGGCGTTGGGAATGCCGGGGACCGACGGTCTAAATGTGGCCCAGGCGCTGTCTCAGCTGATCGCGACCATCGGCGAAAACATGAGCATCCGCCGCTTCACCTTGATTGAAACCGAGGGTGACGGTTACGTTGGGGCCTATGTGCACAACGGTCGGCACGGGGTGTTGGTCGAGCTCAATGGCATGGCCAATGGCGGGAACGAGGCGGTGGGTCAGGCAGCCCGCGACGTAGCCATGCAGGTGGTGGCTGCTCGTCCGAAATATGCCACCCGTAAGGATGTTCCCTCCGAGGATCTGGAACGCGAACGTGCTGTGCTCAGCGAGCGCGCTGCAACCTCAGGTAAGCCCGAGGCGATCATCGCGAAAATCGTCGAGGGTCAGCTGAACAAGTTCTACCAGGACTTCTGTCTGCTCGATCAGGCTTTCATCAAAGACAGCGACAAGAGCGTGGCCCAGATGCTTCAGGCGGTTGAGAAGGGTTTGGGGCTGGCGCAGTTCGTTTCGTACGAGCTGGGCGAGGGGATCGAAAAGCAGGAAACCAACTTCGCCGAAGAGGTGATGAGCCAGGTGAAAAAGGGATAAACCGGTGGAGGCATCCTCCATGTTCGGTGCGTGGGATGTCGCCACGACCGCTGGTTGAACCTAATGAAAGGGGGCTTTTGCCCCCTTTTTTTTTGAGAAAAATACCTTTCAACGTTGATTCCATTGGGGGGGTCGTCATGAGTGAAACCCGGTTCCGGCGCATCATGTTGAAGTTGTCCGGTGAGGCGCTGATGGGCGGTCAGGGATACGGCATCGATCCCGAGGTTGTCCAGCAGATCGCCCGCGATGTGGTTGCGGTACACGCGCTTGGGGTCGAGATCAGCATTGTGATCGGGGGGGGGAATATCTTCCGCGGTGTGGCAGCCGCCACCAAGGGAACCGACCGGGCCACCGCCGATTACATGGGGATGTTGGCGACGGTGATCAACGCCTTGGCGCTGCAAGACGCCCTTGAAAAACAGGGGCTTCAAACGCGCGTTTTATCGGCCATCGAGGTTCAGGAGATGGCCGAGCCCTACATCCGTCGCCGGGCCATCCGCCATCTTGAAAAGGGGAGGGTGGTGATTTTCGGAGCCGGGACCGGCAATCCCTTCTTTACCACCGATACCGCCGCAGCGTTGCGGGCGATGGAGGTGGGGGCCGAAGTCGTGTTGAAGGGGACCAAGGTGGATGGGGTCTACACCGATGACCCGGTGGTTCATCCCGATGCGATGCGGTATCGTTCCTTGAGCTTTACCGAGGTGTTGACCCGAAATCTCAAGGTAATGGACGCCACTGCCATTAGCCTTTGTCGCGACAACAACCTGCCCATCGTTGTGTTTTCGATCCAGAAGCCGAATTCCCTGAAAGAGCTGATGTTGGGTGCCGATTTGGGGACCCTCGTTCACGGAGGTTGAGTTGTGAGCCATCCTGTTTTGACCAACACCGAAGAGCGGATGAACAAAACCATCCAAGCCTTTGCCCACGAGCTTTCTGGGGTTCGTGCCGGACGTGCCAGTCCCGCCCTGGTCGATGGGGTGACGGTCGAGGCCTACGGCTCACCGACGCCTCTCAAACAGATAGCGAATATTTCGATCCCCGAACCGCGCCAAATTGTGATTGCCCCCTGGGACAAGGGGATGGTGCGGGCTATTGAACGGGCGGTAAACGATGCCGGACTCGGGGTCAATGCCATGGCCGATGGCGATGTGGTGCGGGTGCCGCTGCCCGACCTGACCGAGGAGCGGCGTAAGGAGTTGGTTAAGGTAGTGCGCAAGTACGCCGAGCATGCCAAGGTGGCGGTGCGCAACCTGCGTCGTGATGGCAACGATCAGCTCAAGAAGCTCGAAAAGGACAAGGAGCTCAGCGCCGACGATGTGCACAAGCTGACCGACGAGGTCCAAAAATTGACGGACCGTATGATCGCCAAGGTCGATGAAATGACCGCCACGAAGGAAAAAGACATCCTCGCCGTCTAATGCCCGAATCCCTTCCCCATCATGTCGCCATCGTTATGGATGGCAATGGTCGCTGGGCCCGCTCCCGCGGGTTGCCCCGTATCGAGGGGCACCGCCGGGGGGTGAAGTCGGTCCGCGCCGTGGTGGAGCACGCCTCCAACCTGGGCGTCTCTTGGCTGACCTTGTTTGCCTTTTCAAGCGAAAATTGGGCCCGTCCCCAGGAGGAGGTCAGTGGGCTGATGCGCCTGCTGGTCGTCTCCCTGACTCGGGAGCTGGTGGCTCTGCACAAAAAAGGGGTGCGGATTCGAGTGCTGGGCCATTGGCGGGATCTGCCGACCGATGTGGTTGAATGTCTGCAAAACTCGATGGCCCAGACCGAGCACAATACCGGGCTCAATCTGGTTTTGGCGCTTAATTATGGTGGTCAGCAAGAGATCCTCGATACGGTGAACCAACTGCTGCGGCAGGGGGCATCGCAAGGGGTCGACCGAGTTGCTTTTGAATCCGCCATGCCGATGCCCGAGTTGCCTCCGGTTGATCTGTGCATCCGCACCAGCGGGGAGCAGCGGATTTCGAACTTTCTGTTGTGGCACCTGGCCTACGCCGAACTCTATTTCACCCCGATCTACTGGCCCGAGTTTCGTGAAGAGGCCCTGGATCGCGCTTTGGAATACTTCGCTGCCCGCGACCGCCGCTTTGGGGGGGTAAGCACTACATGAGTGCACAAGAGACCTTGATTAGGGCCGGCTCGGGGGTTGCAGCCGGCTTTTTGCTGTTGGGGATTATCCTCTGGGCGCCGGTATGGCTGTGGGCTCTGGTGGTGGTGGCAATCGGGTGGCAGTTGTGGCGCGAATGGTTGGGTTTACATCCCCAGTCGCAGGTCTTCCTGACCACCCCGATCCTCTGGGGGCTCGGTATTGCCGCTGCGGCGCTGGGGGCAATCGGCTTGGGAGTCTTGATGGTTTGGGTGGGAATGGCTTTGATGGTGCTACGTGGCATCGACGCCTTCGAAGGTGAGGAGTCGGCCTTTGGCTTGCTCGCTCCATATCTGTTGGCGGCGGTTGCTTTGGTGCTGCCGATGGTGGCGCTGGCTTGGTTGCCCCAGGCCCCAGGCGGTTCGGGCGCCTTGATTTTGCTGCTGGTCATCATTTGGGGCGCCGACAGCGCCGCCTATTTTGTGGGACGGGCGGTCGGACGCACCAAGGTTGCCCCCGAGGTGAGCCCCGGTAAATCTTGGGAAGGCGTGGTGGGTGGTGCGCTTGCAGCGATGGTCCTAGCTGGGATCGGCTGCGGTATCCTCGATTTGCCCCTCTCCAGCTCTCACGCTGCCTTGCTCGGTTTGATGTTGGCCCCCATTTCTGTGTTGGGCGATCTTTGGGAGTCTGCCTGGAAACGGCTGGCCGGGGTGAAAGATTCCGGCGCCATCCTCCCAGGTCATGGGGGGATGCTTGACCGTATGGATGCCCTGCTCTTCGCCGCCATTCCCTACACACTTTTGTACCTCTGGTTTGTGGCGCTGGCCGAATGAAGTCGATTGCCATCCTTGGGTCGACCGGTTCGATCGGCTGCTCCACCCTCGACGTCATCGCGCGGCATCCCGACCGTTTTCGCCCTGCGTTGCTGACGGCGCGCCGCGACGACGCCACCTTGCTTGAACAGGTCCAACGCTTCACCCCCCCCTTTGTGGCGATGGTCGATGTTGCCGCCGCCGCCCGGATTCGCCCCCAACTTCCCCCCGGAACCACCCTGTTTGTCGGTGAAGAGGGTTTGATTGCGGCGGTCGAGGCCTGTGGCGCCCAGATGATGGTGGCCGCCATTGTCGGCGGCGCTGGGCTGCGCCCGACCCTCAAAGGGGTCGAGTGCGGTATGGACATTGCCCTGGCCAACAAAGAGTGTCTGGTGATGGCGGGGCCGGTGTTTATGAACGCTGTTCGCCAGGCTGGGGTTCGGTTGTTGCCGGTCGATTCGGAGCATTCGGCGATTTTTCAGTGTCTGGCAGGACAACCCCGGGAGGCGGTCGCCTCGGTGATGTTGACCGCCTCGGGAGGCCCCTTCCGCCATACCCCGAAGCAGGCGCTGGCCGACATCACCCCTGAGCAAGCGGTGCGTCATCCCAACTGGTCGATGGGGCGCAAAATCTCGGTTGATTCGGCCACCCTCATCAACAAGGGGCTTGAGGTGATCGAGGCCCGCTGGCTCTTTGATCTAAACCCCGATCAAATCGAGGTGACGATTCATCCCTCCTCGGTGGTCCACTCCTTCGTTAAATTCGTCGATGGCTCGGTGATGGCCCAGATCGGCCATCCCGACATGCGTGCGCCCATCGCCCTGGCGCTGGCCTGGCCACAGCGCATTGCCTCGGGGGTCGCCCCCCTTGATCCCAGCGGGAGTGAACCGTGGGTGTTCGAGGCGCCCGATGTGGAGCGTTTTCCTGGGCTGCAACTCTGCTTCGATGCCCTGCGGGGCCCAGCCTCGGCCACTACGGTGCTCAATGCCGCCAACGAGGTGGCGGTTGAGGCCTTTTTGGAACGGCAGATCCCCTTTACCGCCATTGCTGCGGTGGTGGGGGAAACCTTGTCCCGTTTTGCCCATCATGAGCGGCTCGAATCGTTGGAAGAGGTGCTTGCAGTCGATGCCCAGGCCCGCCGTTTGGCGACCGAGTGTCTGGCTGATCACCCTCTGCCCGTCGCCGCCCCACCCGCGAGTATCTAACCCCCCATGCTGATGACCATCTTCTGGGCCCTGGTGGTATTGGGGCTGCTCATTTTTGTTCATGAATTGGGCCATTACCTGGTGGCGCGAGCGGTGGGGGTCAAGGTACTGCGCTTTTCGATTGGTTTTGGCCCGGTCGTCTGGTCGCGTCGCGGTGGCCCCGATCAGACCGAATACGCTCTGTCGATCATCCCTCTGGGCGGCTACGTCAAGATGTTGGGGGAGGGGGGCGACGAGCCGGTATTGCCCGAGGAGCGCCACCGCGCCTTCGAAAACCATCCGGTGCGTCACCGCCTGGCCATTGTGGCTGCTGGCCCCTTGTTTAACCTGCTCTTCCCCATCGTGGCGATGACTCTGCTGTTCATGATCGGCGCCCACGAACTGCCCCCGGTGGTCGGCAAGGTGATGGACGACAGCCCCGCCGCCGCTGCGGGATTAATCCCCGGCGATCGTATCGTCAGTGTCGAGGGGGTAGCGGTGCGGACGTGGGAGGATCTGACCCAAGAGGTCCGCGCTTATCCCGGCAAGGGGGTCACTTTGCAGGTCACCGCTCAGGGGATTGAGCGAACCGTCACGGTGCATCCCGAGGCGGTGGAGGGGCGGTCGATTTTCGGCGAGAGGGTCACCCAGGGTCGCTTGGGGATCGCCTCCAGCGGTGAGCGGGAGGTCCAGCGCTTTGGGCCGGTCGACGCCTTTGTTTTGGGGTTGGAACGCACCTGGTATTTCATTGATTTAACGGTGCAGTCGCTCGGCAAGTTGATCTCCCGGGTGATCCCGATGGATCAAATCGGGGGGCCTATTTTAATTGCGCAGCTGGCGGGTCAAACCGCCGATGCGGGGCTAACCCCCTTCCTGACCTTCATGGCGCTCATCAGCGTCAATCTGGGGCTGCTTAATCTGTTGCCGGTCCCTGTTCTGGATGGCGGCCACTTGCTTTTCTACAGTATTGAAGCGATCCGGGGTCGTCCTGTTGGCCCCATGGCCCAGGAGATGGCCTACCGCGTCGGATTTTTCCTGCTCATCGCCTTGATGGGCCTGGCCCTCTACAACGACCTAGCCCGAGTGTTGTCCTGATGCGTATGTTGCTGATAGGGGTGTTTGGCGCCCTGGCCCTTGGTTCCTCGCTGGCCTTTGCCGACGACGTGGTTTCCGGTATGGAGATCCAAACCATTTCGGTGGTGGGGGCCAAACGGATTGATCCCGCGACCCTGGTGTTGCAAAGCGGTTTGGAACGGGGAGAACAGCTGACCGGGCAGCGGGCCAGCGACGCCCTGGCGGCCATCTACAAGGGGGGCTTCATCGAAAATGTCGCCCTGTATTCGCGCCTGATCGAAGGGGGGGGGATGGAGGTAATCCTCAAGGTTGAGGAACGCCCTCTGATTGATTCGATTGCCTTCGAGGGCAACGATGAGCTCACCGATAAACGGCTCAAGGAGCTGCTCAAGATCAAGGAGCGTCAGGTCTACAGCCGCACCAAGGTCGAAGAGGCGGTGGCGCAGCTCAGCGCCAAGTACCATGGGGACGGTTATTTCCTGGTGCGGATTGAACCCATCGTCAGGCCGTTGAGCGACAACCGGGTGACCCTGGTTTTTCAGGTGCAAGAGGGTGAAAAAACCCGCATCCGCACGGTCGACATTATCGGCAATCACCGATTCGACGATGTCACCCTGATGAGGTCGGTCGACTCCCAACCGATGGGTTTTCTTTCGTTTTTCTCATCCTCCGGCGTTTATGAGCGGCAAAAACTCCTCAACGACGTCGAAAAAATCCGGGGCTATTACATGGATCGGGGCCATTTCGATTTCGAAATGGGCGCCCCCCAGGTGATGTTGACCCCCGATTTGGCCTACATGGACATCACCTTCGAATTAACCGAAGGGGAGATCTACAACATTGGGGACATCGACGTCACCGGCGATTATCAGCAGCCCAAAAGCGAGTTGATGGCGCTGGTCGGCATCCACCCCGGGGAACCTTTCTCCCGCTCGAAGGTGGGACAAACCATTCAAAGCCTGACCGAGGCGGTGGCCGACCTTGGCTATGCCTACACCAACGTGAACCCCCTGACCCAGGTCGACGAGGAGCACCACACCGTCAGCTTCACCTTCGATATTCACAAAGGGGAGCGGGTTTACTACCGCCGTATCGAGATCATCGGCAACAGCAAAACCTCAGATGCGGTGATTCGGCGCGAGCTACGGATCAACGAGGCCGAAAAATTTGCGTTCTCGAAATTGCGGCGTAGCCGCGAACGGGTGCAGAGACTCGGCTATTTTGAAACCGTCGATTTCAATACCCCCCGTGTTGATGGGGTGCTCGATCAGACCGATGTTGTGATCGACGTGGCCGAACGCTCCACCGGGCAGGTCTCGGTCGGTATGGGGTATTCGTCGGTCGACAAGATCATCGGACAGGCCTCAGTGCAAGAGAACAACCTGTTCGGGCAGGGGCAGAGCCTCAAGGCGTCGGGGCAGTTCAGCCGCTCAACGATGGACTACAACATCTCGTTCACCGAGCCCTACCTGTTCAACCAGCCGACCAGCATGACCGCCAATGTGTACAACACCCGGCGGCTCAACGTGGGCTCCTCGGTGGCGATCCGCGACTACGATCAATTGACCCGGGGCGCCAGCCTCAACCTGGGCAAGGAGCTCTCGGAGTTCCTGCACGAATCGGTCAGTTACGGCATCAGCAACACCAGCATCAGCAACGTGGGCAGCAATGCCCCGCTCTACGTTCAGGCGGGGACGGTGGTGACCGGGATCCTGGGGCATGCCATCTCTTGGGATACCCGCAACTCGACCTACTTCCCCACCGACGGAGGGGTGCAGACCTGGCGGCTGGAATATGCTGGATTGGGCGGCGATAGTCGGTTTGTGCGCTCCTCGTTGGAGACCACCGATTTCATCCCCCTCGACAAGGACCAGGATTGGATCGGTTCCTTCCACGCCCGTTATGGTCGGGCGGTGGCGACCAGCAGCGGTGGTATTCCCTACATCGAGCGGTATCAAATGGGCGGCGGCGGCTCGGTGCGCGGTTTCCAGTACTACTCGCTCGGTGCCAAAGACAGCAACAACATCACCTTGGGTGGAACGGTCGAGGTGGTCGCCAACGTGGAGTTGCTTACCCCGGTGCCGCTGCTCGCCGATGCCGGTTTCAAAGGGGTTCTCTTCGCCGATGTGGGGCAAGTGTTTCAGGAGTACGAACGGCCTTCCCCCCAAAAGCTGCGCCGCAGCGTGGGCTTCGGACTACGCTGGATGTCGCCGGTGGGGCCACTGCGGTTCGAGTGGGCCTTTCCCCAGGGGGTCCGCTCCGGCGACAACCTCTTGACCTTCGAATTCAACATGGGCGGGATGAGTTTCTAATCCCGGCCGAACCCCCAAGGAGATCGTAATGAAACGGTTATTGTTGGCCTCGGCCGCGACGATGGTGATGGCGTTTTCGCCTTTGGCGGCCCAGGCGGGTGGGGTCGGGGTGGTCAACGTGCCCAAGGTGATGTCGATGAGCCAAGAGGCGCAGGCGGTCGAGGCTCAGCTCAAGAGCAACGTCGAGGCGGCGCAGCTGAAGCTGAAGACCAAGGCCGACGCCCTGAGCCAATTGCAGAGCGAACTCAACTCCCCCCGCGCCGCCCTGCTCAGCCCCGAGGCCAAGCAAAAGAAAGAGGATGCCCTCGACCAGGGCTCCCGCGAGCTCGACGGTATGAAGCAGGACGCTCAGAAAGAGCTCAACCGTCAGCGTGAGCGTTTGCTGCAAAACATCTTTGCCCACCTGCGCGAGGTGGTGGATCAGGTGCGTCAGGCCAAGGGGCTCGACGTGGTATTGGCCGCCGATCCGGCGGTGGTGCTCTCGTTTGCCGATGCTGCCGACATCTCAGAAGCGGTGGTGAAGGCCTTCAATCTGAAGTATCCCGGCCAAGCCAAGTAAACCATGGCCCGATTGAGCGACTTGGCCCAGGTGTGCGGTGGGCGGTTGGAGGGGGACGACATCGAGGTGGTCGGGGTCGCCCCCTTGGACAGCGCCAAGCCGGATCAGCTTTCGTTCCTGAGCGACGCCGGATACCTCGTCCAGGCGGCCGCCTCTCGGGCAGGCGCCCTGGTGTGGCCAAGCAAGGTGAGCGCGCGCCCCGACCCCCGTCCGGTCATTCTGCATCCCAACCCCCCCCTGGCCATCGCCCGCATCTTGGCCCATCTTCACCCTGAACCGGCTTGGCTGCCGGGGATCGCCCCCCAGGCGGTGGTTGATCCCAGCGCCAAGATCGACCCCAGCGCCCACATCGAGGCGCTGGCCTGGATCGGCCCCGGTGTGGTGGTGGGGGCGGGGAGTGTGATCGGTCCCGGCGTGGTGCTTGAGGCGGGGGTGAAGGTGGGGGGCGATTGTCGTTTGTGGGGCAACGTGGTGGTACGCCATGGCTGCATCCTGGGCGACCGGGTGATTGTGCAGCCGGGGGCGGTGATCGGCTCCGACGGGTTCGGATATGCCCGCGATGGCGTTCGGCAGGTGCTGATTCCCCAGGTTGGGCGGGTCATTCTTGAAGACGAGGTCGAGGTGGGGGCCGGAACCGCCATCGACCGCGGCGCCCTAGAGGACACCGTCGTCAAGCAAGGGACCAAAATCGACAATCTGGTTCAGGTCGGCCACAACTGCATCGTCGGCCCCCACGCCACGATTTGCGGTCAGGCGGGGCTTGCGGGCAGTTCCATCGTCGGCGCCAACGTCACCCTGGCGGCCCAGAGTGGGGTGGCGGGCCATCTTGAGATCGGCGCCGGGGTGGTGGTGGCGGCCCGTGGCGGGGTGACCAAATCGATTGAACAGCCGGGTTACTACGCCGGGTTTCCGGCTCAGCCGGTGGCCGAGTGGCGCAAGGAGGTTGCCGCCCAGCGCCGCATTCCCGAATTGCGCTCCGCCCTGCGGACATTGAGCCAGCGGGTTGCCGCCCTGGAGCAAGAATTTCACGAACTCGAACATGCGGAGACCAACAACGGTGACTGACCCATTGCCCCAAACCCTCGACATCCAGCAGATTCTTCAACGTTTGCCCCACCGCTACCCCTTCTTGCTGGTCGACCGCGTCGTTGCGTGGACTGCGGGGGAGAAGATCAAAGCGATCAAAAACGTCTCGATGAACGAGCCCCATTTTCAGGGGCACTTCCCCGAGTTTCCCATCATGCCGGGGGTGCTGATTCTTGAGGCGATGGCCCAGGTGGGCGGGGTGCTGGCCTTTTTGAGCGAGCCCGACACCACCGACGACAAACTGGTTTTCTTCATGGGGATCGACGGAGCCAAGTTCCGTCGTCCCGTCACTCCCGGAGACCAGTTGGTCATCCACATGACGGTGATCAAACACCGGGGCAAGATCTGGCGCTTCAAGGGCGAGGCCTTCGTCGATGGGCAGCTGGCCACCGAAGCCGAACTGATGGCGACCATTACCGATAAGTGAACCGGCGAGGTCCATTGCCATGAGTGCCACCATCCATCCCACCGCCATCATTGATCCTGGTGCCCGCTTGGGGCACGGGGTTCACATCGGTCCTTACGCCATCGTCGGCCCCCATGTGGTGCTGGGCGACGGTTGTCACATCGGCGCCCACAGCGTCATCGATGGTCACACCACCCTGGGATGCGAGGTGCGGGTGTTCCCCCACGCCGCCGTCGGTTTGATTCCCCAGGATTTGAAATACCACGGCGAGCCATCGACCTTGACGGTAGGCGACCGTACCCAGATTCGCGAGTTTGCCACCCTGCATCCCGGCACCGAAGGGGGTGGGATGAAAACCGAGGTGGGGAGCGACTGTTTGCTGATGGCCTACTCCCATGTCGCCCACGACTGCATCCTGGGCGACCGGGTGATTCTGGCCAACGCCGCCACCCTGGCGGGGCATGTCACCGTCGAGAGCGGCGCAATCATCGGCGGCCTGACCGCCATCCATCAGTTCGTGCGGGTGGGGGAGGGTTGTATGGTCGGCGGCGCCTCGGCGGTGGTGATGGACATTCCCCCCTACACCATGGCTTCAGGCAACCGGGCCGAGCTGCACGGTTTGAACAGCGTGGGTCTCAAGCGGGCCGTTTCCTCGGACGACGAGATTGCCGCCCTCAAACGGGCCTACCGCCTTCTGTTTCGGGGTGAAACCGCCCTGAAAGAGACGGTCGTCCAGCTGCAAGCGGAGGAGCACAACTTCCCCCGTTTGACCCATTTGCTCGACTTTCTGGCTGCCTGCGAGCGGGGCGTCACCCGTTGAGCCAGCCGCAGGCCTCCCCCCCCATCGGTCTGATCGCCGGGTACGGCCGCTTTCCGCTTTTGGCGGCCCAAGCGATGCGTGCCCGCGGCTTGAAGGTGGTGGTTGCCGCCATTAAAGAGGAGGCCGATCCCACCATCGCCGAGCAGGCCGACGAGCTTCATTGGCTCCACGTCGGGCAGCTCGGCAAGATGCTGAAGCTCTTCCACAAGGCGGGGGTGGTCGAGGCGATGATGGCGGGCAAGGTCCACAAGACCCATGTCTGGGATCTGCGCCCCGACCTCAAGGCAGTCTCGGTTTTGATGCGAATGCGCAACAAGAAGGACGACACCATTTTGGGGGCGATTGCCGACGAGATGGGGCGCGAAGGGATTACCCTGATCGAGTCGACCCGCTACACCGGCGACCTCATCCCCGGCCCCGGCCTCATTGCGGGCAAAATCACCCCCGAGATCGAGGCCGACATCGCTTTTGGATTTCCACTGGCACGGGCCATCGGCGGTCTCGACATCGGCCAAACCGTGGTGGTGAAGAATCAGGCGGTGATGGCGGTCGAGGCGATTGAGGGGACCGACGCCGCCATTCGGCGGGGCGGTGAGCTCGGCAAGGGGGGGGTGACGGTCTGCAAGGTGGCCAAACCCAATCAAGATTTGCGTTTCGACGTGCCCGCCATCGGCCCCGATACGCTCCGCGCTCTGATCGCCGCCGGTGGTGGCTGCCTCGCCTTCGAGGCCGGGGCGACCTTCTGCTTCGACCGCGACGAGGTGGTTGCTTTGGCCCAAGCCAACGGCGTGACCGTGGTGGCGTGGGACGGATTAGCGACCTGATGTCGCCCCCCCCCACCCGTATCTTCCTGAGTGCCGGGGAGCCGTCCGGTGATCTGCACGGTGGATTTTTGATTGCCGCTCTCAAGCGCTGGGGCGAGGTGGAGCTCTCTGGGGTGGGTGGTCTGCGGATGGCGCAGGAGGGGATGCCCTCGGTGATCGACCTGGCCGAGCTGTCGGTGATGGGGCTGAGCGACGTCGTGCGTTCGTACGGGCGGCTCAAAAAGGTATTTGAGCGGGTGGTTGGGGCGATGCTCGCCTTCAGGCCCGACCGTCTGGTGCTCATCGACTTTGCCGGGTTCAACCTGCGTCTGGGTCGGGTCGCCAAGGCCCATGGCATCGAGGTCCACTACTACATCCCCCCCAAGGTCTGGGCCTGGGGAACCTGGCGGGCCGCCAAGGTGTTGCGCTCCTGCGACCGCATTCACGCGATCTTTCCCTTCGAAGAACCTTTCTGGCGGGCGCGTGGCATGGCGGTCGACTACGTCGGCCACCCCTGCGTCGATCAGACCACCCCCGAAGAGCCCCCCGGCGAGTGGCGGGCACGCCACGGATTGGGCGACGCCCCGGTGGCGCTGTTGCTGCCCGGATCGCGCGGCGGCGAACTCAAATTCATGATGCCGTTGATGGCCCAGGTGCAGGCCCGGTTGCAGGCGACTCGCCCCGAGGTGCGCACCGTGATTCAGGTGGCACCAGGCCACACGGTGACCGATTGGCAAACCCGGTTTCGGCACGCGGGGGGGGATTCCGAGACGGTGGTTTGGAGCAGCGATGCCCCCCACGCCGCCATGCAGGGGGCGACCGCCGCCGTGGCGACCTCGGGGACGGTGAACCTTGAACTCGCCCTGGCCGGCACCCCGATGGTGGTGGTTTACAAGGCCGATCCGGTGACCTGGGCCATCGGGCGCCGTCTGGTCAAGCTCCCCCAGGTCGCCCCCTCCAACATCATCGCCGGATGTGAGGTTGCCCCTGAGCTCTTGCAGGAGCGGGCCGAGCCCGAGGGGGTGTTTGCGGCGCTGCTCCCCTTGCTTGATCCCCAATCGCCCGAGCGGCTCAAACAGCTTTCGGGGATTGCCGCGATTCGCCGCCTGGCGGGGCCATCCGGGGTGGCTGACCGAGCGGCACGATTGATTTTGGCGGGGAATCGGTCAAGGTAGCGGCCGAACGAAAGTGGTTTTTTGTTGGCATTATTTGCACCTTCGCCGATACCCCGATCACGGAGGATCGCCCGTGCCCCAAGCCGTCCCCCCTTTTCGCCGCCTCAGTGTCCGTTTCGTTGCTGCCCTTTCCCTGGTGCTGGTGTTGATGCTGTCGTTGGGAATCGGCTTCATGCTCGATCAGGAGCGGCGCTGGATCATGGAAGAGGAACAAGCCCGGGCCGCCCTGTTGGTGCGGGGGCTTGAGGCCAGTCTGCAAACCCTGATGGTGACCGGTGACGGCCCCCTGGCCCGGGAGTGGTTGGGCCGGGTGAAACAGGAGCCGGGGGTGGTGAAGGCCGAGGTCATCCGCCGCGACGGCACGGAGGCGTTCCGCGATCTCGAAACCATCGACAAGGTCAATCGCTTCCTCGACGCCGATCAATTCCACCGTAACCCGCTGCCCTCCCGCACGGTCGACGACATCGACCTCGCAGCCTTCCAGCAAGCGCTGAACAACACCCCCGCGACTCTGCGCGACGATGTCGCCCAGACCTTGACCTACCTGTTTCCGGTGATGCGCAACGACGAGTGTTTGGGTTGCCACGGCTACGAAGAGGCGCCGGTGCGTGGGGTGCTGCGGGTGACCACCTCGCTGGCCGCCGCCGAGGGGCGGATTGCCGAGGCGTGGCGGCTGAGTGTGATTGGCGGCGCGGTGTTGCTGCTGATGCTGGGGGGGGCGGTGTATGCCCTGGTCCTGAAGCAGGTGATCGCCCCGGTGCTTGAGGTGGTGGGGGCGACCCGGCGGGTGGCCGAGGGGGATTTGCAGACCCGGCTGACCCTGGAGCGCAACGACGAATTCGGCGAGCTTGAAACCAGCTTCAACCGCATGGTGGCCCATCTTGAGGGGACCACGGTTTCCCGCGATTTCTTCGACGACATTATGACATCCTTGGCCGAGCCGTTGCTGGTGCTCGCCCCCGATTTGCACATCCGCTCCGCCAACCCGGCAACGGTGCAGTTGTTAGGGCTTGATGAGGCGGTCCTGGTTGGGGCGCCGGTCGAGAGTCTCTTCGACCCCTCCGGGTCACTCAAAGCCGAAGAGATGCGGGCGCTGCTCAAGGGGCAGGGGATGCACGGTCTTGAAAAACGGTGGAGAACCGGCGACGGACGGATCGTCCCGATTCTCTTCTCGTTTGCCCCCCTGTCGGGGCAGATTGGCGGTTTCGTTTGCGTCGCCCAGGACATCACCGAGCGCAAGAAGGCCGAAGAGAAGATGGAACTGGCCGGCATGGTCATGGATTCGGCCATGGAGGGGATCATCATCACCGCCCCTGACGGTGAGATCGTCACCGTCAATCCCGCCTTCACCCATGTCACCGGCTACACCCTGGACGAGGTGCGGGGGCACAACCCCAACCTGTTGCAATCGGGCCGCCACACCCAGGAGTTCTACAAGGGGATGTGGCACGGCTTGCTCAAAGAGGGGTATTGGCAGGGTGAGATCTGGAATCGGCGCAAAAGCGGCGAGGTGTACCCCGAGTGGCTGTCGATCCGGGCGGTTTACAACGCCGACGGGTTTCTCAGCCACTTTGTGGGGATTTTTTCCGACATCACCGAGCGTAAGCAGTTTGAAGAAAAGCTGACCTACCTGGCGACTCACGATCCGATGACGACGCTTCCAAACCGCACCCTGTTCAACGACCGGTTGGAGCAGGCGGTTTTGCAAGCGCAGCGCTACCACAACCTCTTTGCCCTGCTCTTTGTCGATTTGGACGGCTTCAAACAGGTCAACGACAGCCTGGGGCACGACAAGGGTGATCTCTTGCTGGTCGAGGCGGCTGCCCGGATGCGCCGCCAGGTTCGCTCCAGCGATTCGGTGGCGCGATTGGGGGGGGACGAATTCACCATTTTGCTGCTCGACCTCAATCAGGCCGAGGATGCCGAGCGTATCGCGGCCAAGGTGGTCGATGCGCTGGGACAACCCTACGAACTCGACGGCACGATGGTCGATTTTGTCGGCGCCAGCATCGGGGTGGCGATCTACCCGACCCATGGCAGCAATGTCGAGGCGATCCTCAAGGCGGCTGACGACGCCATGTATGCCGCCAAAGGGGGGGGGAAGGGGCGGTATTGCTTGGCCGAGGTTGTGGGGGGGCAAAAGGGGGAGGGACAAGAGGGATGAGGGGAATACGTGCTGCTTTGGTTTTGCTGGTATCGACCCCCTTGTGGGGCTGCGCCAGCATCTACCACAGCGATGTGGCCCTGGTTCCGGTCACCTCGACCCCTTCGGGGGCGACGGTCACCGTGGGCAACCAAACCTACACCACCCCCGCCATGGTTCCGGGACGGCGCGGCGAGGGGGGCTTCGTGCTGGAGGTGAGCAAGCAGGGGTATCTACCGCGCAAGGTCGCGGTCATCGACAGCCTGGGTGGCTGGATCTGGGGCAATCTATGGCTCGGTTGGCCCGTAGGTGCTGCCATTGGTGCGGGGATAGACGTGATTTCGGGCAAGGGGTACGGGTTCGACCCCGAGATGGTGCATGTCGATTTAACGCCGGAGGCGGCGCGGTAGGAGGCGGTTTGTAGGGTGGATAAGCGCCAGCGCATCCACCAACAGGGGATCGATTCGGCAACGACGGTGGCTTGGCGGAAAAAGGTGGATGCGCTGGCGCTTATCCACCCTACGCAAGGGCAATAGGCCAATTCCAGGGAGGGAACAATGAGTCAATATCGCAGGGTTTATCTGCCCGGCGCGTCGTACTTCTTCACCGTGGTCACCTACCGCCGCATCCCCTGGTTCAACACACCCGACAGCATCACCCTGTTCGGCGCAGCGCTACGCCATGTGATGACCACCCGCCCTTTCGAGGTGGAGGCCATCGTGGTGTTGCCCGATCACCTGCATTGCCTGTGGCGGCTGCCTGAGGGGGATGGCGACTTCTCGGGGCGGTGGCGGGAGGTCAAAAAGCGGGTTTCCCGGGGGATTGCCCCTCACGGCAACGCACGCCGGGAACGTCGGGTATGGCAGCGGCGGTTTTGGGAACACCTGATTCGGGACGAGGAGGACTGGCGGCGGCACGTCGATTACATCCATTTCAACCCGGTGAAACACGGGCTGGCGGCACATCCGGCGCAGTGGCGCTGGTCGTCGTTCCGCCGCGCCGTGGCCAAGGGTTGGTACCCCGCCGATTGGGGCAATGCCGAACCCGCCGCCATCGCCGAGATGCTACGGGAGTAAGCGTTCACGAGGGGGGGCGTAGGGTGGATAAGCGCAGCGCATCCACCAGCAGGGGGTGCATCGAGCACGAGCGCCGGTTTCGGCCCAGTCGCCCCCACCAACCGCCGTTCAACCGTGAGGCGCCCGTGGGCCACAATGGTTGTATGAAGAAAACGGGGCCATTGGCCCCCGTTGTTTGTTGGATGTTTGTTGGTCATTTGTAGGGTGGATAAGCGCAGCGCATCCACCAGCAGGGGGCGCATCAAGCACGAGCGCCGGTTTCGGCCCAGGCGCCTCCACCAACCGCCGTTCAACCGTGAGGCGCCCGTGGGCCACAATGGTTGTATGAAGAAAACGGGGCCA
>MNWR01000054.1 GCA_001872725.1 Proteobacteria bacterium CG1_02_64_396
ATCCAGCGGTCGCAGGGGCGACAGCGCTGGGGGGATGGGGACGCTGCGGGGGGGCGGGACGCAATCGCGCCGGGGGCGGCGCTCCTACCGCATTGCCCCAAACGCCATCGCGCCGGGGGCGGCGCTCCTACCGCATTGCCTCAAACGCAATCGCGCCGGGGGCGGCGCTCCTACCGCATTGCCCCAAACGCCATCGCGCCGGGGGCGGCGCTCCTACCACGTCGCCTCAAACGCAATCGCGCCGGGGGCGGCGCTCCTACCGCATTGCCCCAAACGCCATCGCGCCGGGGGCGGCGCTCCTACCACATTGCCCCAAACGCAATCGCGCCGGGGGCGGCGCTCCTACCACATTGCCTGCGCGGGGATCCAGCGGTCGCGGGGGCGACAGCGCTGGGTGGGATGGGGACGCTGCGGGGGGGGGCGGGGTGGTGGACCGATAAGTAGGAGGCGACCTAAGTCGCCGAAGCTTTTGGTTGTTGAGAAGCGTCGCGGAAAAAGGCAGGGGGCCTTTGTTCAGCGCTTCCCTAATGCCTTGTAAGTCGTACCAATGCGCGTTTTTCGCTTTTGCTCACGGATTCAGGCAAGAGCCTGTGAACTCAATTCCGCTCCAACCCCAACCGCGCCTCCAATCCCCCCATCGCCCAAGCCAGATTCAACCGCGCCAGCAGCAGCGCATGTTGGGCCGAGGTCAGGTTGAGCTCGGCGCTGAACAGGTCGCGGTGGGCGTCGAGCAGGTCGACGCTGGTCTGGGTCCCCACGTCGAACCCTTGTTGCACCCCGTCGAGAAGCGATTGGGCGGCGGTCACCGCCGCCTGCTTGGCTGTCACCTCTTGCTGTTTGCTCAAGATGTCGAGTCGCGCTTGGGCCAGTTCGAAGGCTGTTTGGGCTCGCTGGGCGGTCAGGTCGGCCCCGGCGGCGACCAGCGACCCCTCCGCCTGCCGGGTTTTCGACAGAACCGAACCGCCGCTGTAGAGGGGAACGGTAAGGTTGAGGGTGAGCTGCTGGTCTTGAAAAACCGAGGTGGCACTGAAGGTTTTTTCGGAGCGGGAGATCTGCCCCTGCAACGACAGCTCGGGCAGATGGTAGGAGCCCTCCAGCGAAACCTGTTCTTCGGCGAGCTGCTGTTGCAACACCTTGGCGACCAAGGCCCCCCTGGGGATGGCGTCGAGTTCGGGAATATCGCTGCCGTCGGGCAGCGCCCAACGCGCCAACTGCGCCGCCAGGTTGCCCGGCTCCCCCTCGATCTTTTGCCCCACCAGCACCTCGAATTGCCGCTGCGCCAGATGTACCTGGTTTTCGACGGCCACCAGTCCTGCCTCGGCGGTCGCCCGCTGCATGATCCCCCGGTCGAGATCGGTTTGAGTCGCCACCCCGACCTCTAGCCGCGCCTTAAGTTGATCTTCGTGGGCCGCCAGCGCTTCGAGCTCCCGCTTGGCCAGCCGCTGACGCTCCATCGTCTCATCCCAGTTGAGGTAGGCGGTAACGATGTTCTTGATGAGGTCGTCCACCGCCTGCAAACGCTGGCTCTTGGCAATGTCGGCCTGCAGGTGGGCCATGGTCCAGCCGATCCAGACCCGGCCCCCCGAGTAGATCGGCTGATTGAGGGTGAGCGCGTAGGAGCGTGGTTTGACGGTCGATGCGGTGGTTGCTCCGAAACCCTCGGTCCGCTTGCGGTCGATCCCAATCGACCCGGTCGCTTTGAGGGTCGGCAGGGCGGCGGCCAACGCTTGGTCGATGACCTCTTGCGCCGCCTGATACCGGGCCTCGGCAGCCTGCCAGATCGGGGCGTTATCGGGGGCCTGGCGCAGCACCTGGTCGAGGGAGATCGGCGCCGCCGAGCCGGGAAGGGGTAAGGTGATGGCGGCGGCCAGGGCGATGGCGGCAAAAGGCTTCAAAGCGACGTTCATGGGGGGTGTCCGTTGTTGTTAAGAAAGCGCTGATTCAAGGCCTCCTGCCTTGAATCAGCGCGCTTGGCAAAAACCAAAAGCAGTGCTTCGGCGACGGGGTCGCCTCCTACGACAGCGCGCCATTTTGGCGGCCTCTCCCTGGGTCGCTCGGAAGCGCTATTACAATAATCAGCGCTTCCTTAAATCTTCGGATTCAAACGCGGTGCGAAGAATGCCGTCGTTGCTCGCAAGGGTCACCAAAAGCGTTGTAAATCTCGGTAAGTCAGCCCGATCAGGGTGCGGATGTCGCTGGCGGTTTGGGGCCGCCCTGCCATTTTAAGCCAGTGCCCCTCGATGCGGCTGGTCAGCCCCAGGTTGCCGACGATGGGGCCGAAGGTTTCGATCTGCCAGCGACCGTTGTCGATCCAGACCCCCTGTTCCCAGGTGTGGTCGATCAACACCAAGCCCCCCCAGCGCTGCCCATTTTGCTCGTACAACCCCTCAGCCTGAAGGTGCACCCCGCGCGAGGTCGAGTCGGTGGCACCCCCCCATTGGCGGCGCAGCAGGGCGCCCGCCTCGAAACTCAGCCCCTCTTGTTTCAAAACGATCCCCAACACCGTGTCGGTGGCGTATTGGCGGGGCGAAGGCAGGGTGGGGGTGCCGGGGGTCCACTCGCCAATCAGGGCGAAATCGCCGTAGGGGCGAAATCCTTCCCCTTGCTGCTCCACTCGGTTGGCGTAGCGCCAGTCGTCGCTCAACTCCTGCACGGTGCCGGTGTACAGGGTTTGCCGGGCATAACGGCTGGTCAGTCGTTGCCGCCAAAAATAGGCTGGAAGCATGTGGGTTAGCGACACATCGGCGTAGCCCGAGACGGTCTGCCCCCCTTCTCCTGCCAGCCAGGGGTCGGAGCGGTCGGCGTAACTTTGGTTGGCATGGATGTCGAGCCGTGACAAATCGACGGTCAGCTCGTTGATTCCCAACCGCCACTCACCTTCGGCGGGGGGAGGGGGCCAGCCCCGCTTGGGATCGATCAGGGCATCGAGGACCACTGCGTCGAGTTGCTGCGGATGGTGGGTGGTCGGATCGAGGATGAGTGCGGCGTTGCCCTCGGGGTCGATTCGCCCCGCATGGGGGGAGGCGTCGGGGAAGAGCAGGAGGTAGGGCATTTCGGGGTCGATGACGATTCCCCCAACCTTGAGCCGTTCCTCGTCGATGCCGACAGCGGCGCCATGCCAGCCATCGGCTTCGATGCGCGCCAGGGTGTCGATCAGATGTTGCCCCGTCAGGGTTTTGCCGCGCATGGCGGTGGGACGCGACAGATACCGTTGCACCAATTCGCCCCCCCAGGGATGTTGCCACATCGAGGGGTCGACCGGACGGAAGAAGTCGTCGTCGATCAGCACCACATCCCCCTTGCCGCTCTTCAACGCCTGAATCGCCACCGCCCGGCGAAGATCCCCCTCTTTCGCCCCCTCGGGAACCCCGAGTAGCGGCAGATTTTTTTCTTTGAGGGTATGCCAGCGCGCCATGATTTCGGCCCGTAATTCCGGGATTTCACCGCCGTCGTCGGTCACTCCGTTGTGGGGGGCGAGGGTGGAGCCGTCCCAACGCAGCGGGTGCCATGGATGGAGATCTTTCCCCCCTGTGAGCGGGGCGATGGTGACCGAACCCATCGAGACCGTCTGGCCGGGGTGGATGGCGTCGCTGACGACCCAGACTGGCTCGGGCAAAGTGCTCAAAGTGTAGAGCTCGTCCAGGGTTAGCCCCTGGGCGATGACCAGCAGTTGTCCCTTGCGCTCCAGGTCGGTCCGCTCGGCCGTGATCCGCAGCAGGGCATCCAAGGGGGAGATCCACGTCCACTTGGCCCGGATGGAGGAGGGCAGTTGCCGGTAAACGGCTTGTCCCAACAGGGCGGTGACCAGCATGGGGCGATCCCGGTCTTGGGTCGCCAAGGCGGAGCGGCCCGCCGGTTGAGGACCGTGCAGGTTGCCCAGCAGCAGGGTTAGCCCCGCACTGCGCAGCTGTTCAGCCAGAAGGTCGGGCCCCCGGCTCAGATCGTGAACCCCCGGCGCCACGGCGGTCACACCGGAGCGGGCCAAAATCGTGGCGAACAAGGCTCCCCGGTCGGGTCGCGAAAGGATGTAGGGGCCCAGGCTATCGCCCACCGCAAGCCGCAGCTCCCCCGCCATCGCGCCGTTCCACAGGTGGGGCATGGCGGCGGCGGTCTTCTGCCCGTCGACCGTAATCAACTGCCCCCGGGGTTGGGGCAGCCAAGACAGAGCCGAGGCGACGCCAGGTAGGCAAAGGGCGGCAATCAGAAGGGGCCAAGTGCGCTTCATGGGGACTCGCTGGGGGTCATCATTTGGCGGGCTCGTTCCAAGTCGGCGGGGGTGCCTGCATCCACAAAAAAACCTTCGTGGAGCACCCCCCCCAACCCAGCGGCGATGGACACGGCGGCGGCGCGGCGATGGTACCACGGCCCCAGAGAGCCGACGGCGGGGATCTGCTCCAGCATGGGGTGGGCCAGCCAAGCGACCCCCATGAAGCGGACCGGACGCCCAGCGGCACCCTTGGGATGCAACCGGGTGCCGACCAGGGCGAAATCGGCATGGTCGGGATCGACCGGCACCACCGCCAAGACGGATTGAAATCCCTGTTGGATCAAGGGTTCGAGCTGGGCCATGAACCCCTCGGGGGGCAGGTCGTGGCAGGCATCGCCGTTATGCAGCAGCACATCGCTACCGCCGAGCAACGGCCCCATCTGCCGTAGCCCCCCGGCGGTTTCGAGATCGCCGTGCTCCAGCGACAAGGTCAAGGGAATGCGGCTTGCGTGCGTCGCCAAATGGGGGGGGAACTGGGCGCTCAGGTGGCGGGCGTTGACAATCAACTCCTCGCACCCCGCCGCCACAAGCCAGTGCAGCGCCCGGTCGAGCAGGGTAGTCGAACCGACCGGGAGCAGCGGTTTGGGGGTGGTGTCGGTCCATGGCGCCAGCCGCACCCCCCGTCCCGCCGCCAACGCCACCCCGGTCAGCTTCATGCCCCTTGCCCGATGTGGGGCAGCACCGCCTCGGACCGGGCGATCACCGCCGCAATCAGGGCGGGCCCCTGGGTGAAGGGGGGGGGGAGTCCCGGTTGGGTCGCCAGCCAGTCAAGGTGGGTTTGCAGATGGTTCAAGGTATTGGGAATCGAAGCCAGATAGCGCGGTTTGCCATCGCGCAGCCAGAGCCGGGCGAAGATGCCGCTGGCCTTAAGGTTGCGCTGGGCGGCGACCAGCCGCAGCTCCAGGCGCAGGCAGGGGTCGTCGGCATTGAGCCCCGCCGCTTGGCAGAAGTGACGCCACAGCTTCTCGCGCACCGCATCGGGGTAGGCGGCGTAGCTGTCGTAAAGAAGTGAAGCGATGTCGTACAGCCTCGGCCCCGCCACCGCATCCTGAAAATCGAGGCTGACCAAGCGCCCCCCTGTCACCATCAGGTTGCGGCTGTGATGGTCGCGGTGGACGAAGCCGGTTGGGGTGGTCGCGACTTGGGCGTTGAGGGCCTGAATCAAGGTTTCGGCCTGGGCAACCTCAGATGCAGGCAGTTCGAGCAGCCGGGTCAAAAGCCAGTCGCTGAAGAGGGTCCCCTCATATTCCAGCAACGTGGCAAAATCGGTCAGGTCGTCGTGGGGGAGGGGGAGCCAGGCGGCAGGCATGGCGGCGGCGGCCAGGAAGGGCTGCGGCTCCCTTGCAAAATCGAGATCCTCCAGATGGCTTCCCCCGAGATCCTCCATCAGTAGGTAACCGTGGGTTGCGTCGCGGGCCGCGATGGCGGGGACGTCGATGCTAAAAGAGGCCAGTCGGTCGTGGATCGCCAGAAAGGGTCCAACCGGCTCCTTGTCGGGGGGGGCGTCCATGAGGATGCGGCTGCCACCGGGCAGATGCACTCGAATGTAGCGGCGGAACGAGGCATCCCCCGGAAGGGGCTGAAGTTCAAAGGGGGTATCGAGGATTTCGGCCAGCCATTGCCGGGGTTCGGGTCGCATGGGGGTCTCGGAGATGGTGTTGGGGGGGGAGGCTTCTGCTAGATTACCGAACCCATGGTGAATTCTCGACCGAAGCTTATCCCTGCGCAGGAGCGGGTATGCCCGACATAGGTTTTACCGAACTCATCGTGATCGCGGTGGTGCTGTTCGTGATCGTCGGTCCCGAGCGGATGCCGGGGCTGCTGGCCGATCTGTCGCGCTGGCTGCACAAGGGGCGCTCCCTGGCCAGCCAGTTGCGCCGTGAACTCGATTTCGAGGTCGCCTCCCTTAAACAGGAGCTTCCCGGCGAGGAGATCCAGGCGGTGAAAACCGAGGTCAACAAGATCGGAGGTTCGCTGCGCGAGGCCGAAGCCGACCTGCTTCGCCGGGAACGGGCGTTGAACCAAAGTTTGAAGGGGCCGGTCGAGCCTCCCGCCTCGCCCCCCGCCGCCACCACCACCACCACCGCCGCCGCCACCACCACCACCACAGAACCCCAAAAACCGGAGTCCGCTTGAACGTCCTGATCGAACTGATCCCCATCCTCTTCTTCTTTGCCGCCTACAAGCTTTGGGGCATCTACGCCGCTACCGGGGCGGCCATCGTCGCCTCTTTGCTTCAGTTGGCCTGGACCTACCATCGCACGCGCACCCTCGACAAGGTGCAGATCGGGGTGGCGGGGATGATCCTGGTCTTCGGCGGCGCCACCTTGCTGTTGCAGGATCCCACCTTCATCAAACTCAAGCCGACGGCGGTGTATCTGCTGCTCGCTTTGGTCTTCCTCGGTAGCCTATTGACCAAAACCAACCTGATCGAGGCGATGATGGGTCGCGCCGAGATCAAACTGCCCCCCCACGCCTCCCGCCGTCTGTGCTGGGTCTGGGGGGGCTTTTTCGTCACCATGGCGGGGGCCAACCTTTTTGTCGCCTTCAACTACCCCGAAGAGGTCTGGGTCGACTTCAAGGTCTTCGGCATGACCGGGCTAACCTTGGTTTTTGCGGTCGCTCAGGCCTTTTATGTGGCTAGGCATACTCAAGAGGAGCCAGAGTCCCAGGGTTCGTAAGGTTTTCGGCGACGCTTCTCAAAAACCAAAAGTAGGCGCCCTGAGGCGGCGATGGTTTTTGCTTCGTTTGCAAAATCAGTCACTTACGTTCCTGATTGATTGGCGGCCCATCCCTGGGTCGCTCGGAAGCGCCAAATAAATCAGCGCTTCCTTAGAGGCGCCCTTGATTCAAAACGCCCCCCGGTTTGTTCGATGGGGGCGATCCCACTACAATCCCCGGCCCTTTACGGCCTGGGGGGTTTGAATACGCACCATTAACCACGAGAGGTCATCGTTTCATGCCTTGGAATCAAAACGGGGGTCCCGGAGGGGATCCCTGGGGACGCGGCTCCCAGCAGGGGGGCGGCGGACCCAAGCCACCCGATCTCGATGAACTCGTCAACCGCCTGAAAAAGAAATTCGGCGGGGGCGGTCCCAATGGCTTTAAAGGGTGGCCCTACTTGGGGGTCATCGCCTTTTTGCTTTGGGGCGCCTCGGGTATCTACATCGTCCAGCCCGACGAGCAGGGGGTGGTCCAGCGGTTCGGCGCCTTTACCGAGACCACCGCCCCCGGTCCCCACTGGCACCTGCCCGCCCCCATCGAAACGGTCAACAAGGTCAAGGTAACCAAGGTTGATCGGGTCGAGGTCGGTTACCGCAGCCGTGGCGTCAGCGATGGTTTTGGTGGCGATAGCCGCGATACCGTCGAGGTGCCCAAAGAGGCGCTGATGCTTACCGGCGACGAGAACATCGTCGACATCAACTTCACGGTGCAATTTCGCATCCGCGACGCCGGCAACTACCTGTTCAACGTCCGCAATCCCGAAAAGACGGTCAAGGATGTGGCCGAGTCGGCGATCCGCGAGGTGGTCGGCAAAAGCCCCATCGACGAGGTGTTGACCTCGGGCAAGATGAAGATCCAGACCCAGACCCAGGCGCTGATGCAAGAGATCCTGGACGACTACAAGGTGGGACTTCAGGTGGTCACCGTGCAGTTGCAGCAGGTGCAGCCTCCCTCGGCGGTCATCGACGCGTTTAAAGACGTGGCCAGCGCCCGTGAGGATCGCCAACGGGCGATCAACGAGGCTCACGGTTACTCCAACGACATTTTGCCCAAAGCCAAGGGCGAGGCGGCCCAGATGGTCGAAGAGGCCAAGGCCTATAAAGCGCAGAGGGTCAACGAGGCACAGGGTGATACCGAGCGCTTCTTAGGAATGCTGGCCGAATATCGTAAGGCCCCCTCGGTGACCACCAAGCGGATGTACCTTGAGACGATGGAGCAGGTGCTCGGCGGGGTTGAGAAGGTGGTGATCGACGAGCAAGCCGCCAACGGGGTGCTGCCGGTGCTGCAATTGGGAGGCGTATTGGGCCAGGGCGCGACGGGAGGTGCCAAATGAATAAAGGTCTCTCTGTGCTGACCGGCATCCTTTCCGCTGTGATTCTGATTGCCGGGTTCACCCTGTTTACCGTCAAGGAGACCGAGCAGGTTCTGGTTCTTCAAATGGGTAAACCGGTTAAGGCGCTCACCGAGCCGGGGTTGCAGTTTAAGATCCCCTTCATCCAGAACATCTTGACCTTCGACCGCCGCATCCTCGAATACGACTCGGATCCCGCCGAGGTTTTGACCCTCGACAAGAAAAACTTGGTGGTCGACCACTTCACGAAGTGGCGTATCGTCGATCCCCTGAAGCTTTTTCAAACGGTGCAAAACGAAGTCGGGGCGATCAGTCGCCTGGACGACATCATCTACTCGCGTCTGCGCGAGGAGCTGGGCAAACACACCTTCGAGGACATCGTCTCCGGGGTGCGCACCCAGCTGATGGACGCGGTTCGGGAAAGCTGTAACGAGCAGGCTGCCCCCTTTGGTATTGAGGTGGTCGACGTGCGCATCAAGCGGACCGACCTGCCCAAAGAGAACTCCGATGCCGTCTTCCGTCGGATGCAGACCGAGCGGCAGCGAATGGCCAAACAGTACCGCTCTGAGGGTGCCGAGGAGGCGCAGAAGATCCGGGCCGATGCCGACCGGCAGAAGACCGAGATTATCTCAGAGGCCTACCGTGATGCTCAGATCCTTCGCGGTGAAGGGGACGCAACCGCCATCAAGACCTACGGTGAGGCGTTTTCGAAGGACGAGAAATTCTTCGAATTCATGCGCACCCTGGAGGCCTACAAGAAGATCTTCAAAGACGGTGGCCGGGATCGCATGGTCCTGAGCACCGATTCGCCCCTGCTTAAATTGCTGACCGGTCAGGAGGGTGCGGCCCGCCGTTAATCGGTGGGTCGCCTCGATTTGATGGAAGATTTTATTGCCGCGTTGGGGTTGGTGATGGTGCTGGAGGGGCTCCCTTGGCTTATCTCCCCCCAGCGGATGCGGGCGACCTTCGCCTCGCTGATGCAGCTTCCCGACGCCACCCTGCACAAGATGGGGGTGGCGTTGATTGCAACGGGGCTGCTGACCCTCTACGTCGTTCGGGGTTGATTCCTGAGAAGGCGCCGATTCAACCGGTGCCTTCTAAAAAAGTTCGATCCATTCATTCCACGTCGGGGGGGGATTCCCCGTCGGTTTAAAACCACCGTATCGGAGTTTCGTGGATGCTGATCAACTCGCCGCCACCCGTTCCCGTCAATCTTGACGAGGAGATGCGCCGCTCCTACCTCGATTACGCCATGAGCGTCATTGTGGGCCGTGCTCTGCCCGACATTCGCGACGGACTCAAGCCGGTGCACCGGCGGATCCTGTTCGCCATGAAAGAGATGGGCAACGACTACAACAAGCCCTACAAAAAATCGGCCCGCATCGTCGGCGACGTCATCGGTAAGTACCACCCCCACGGCGATTCGGCGGTTTACGACGCCATGGTCCGACTGGCCCAGCCCTTTGCCATGCGATACACCATGGTTGAAGGTCAGGGCAATTTCGGTTCGGTCGACGGCGATTCCCCCGCAGCCATGCGTTACACCGAGGTTCGCCTCGACAAACTCGCCCACACCCTGCTCGAAGATCTCGACAAGGAGACGGTCGATTTCGGCGACAATTACGACGGCTCGTTGCAAGAGCCCAAGGTGTTGCCCGCCGCCTTCCCCCATCTGCTGGTCAACGGCAGCGAGGGGATCGCGGTCGGTATGGCGACCAAGATCCCCCCCCATAACCTCACCGAGGTGCTGGGCGCCACCATCGCCCTGATCGACGACCCCGAGATCGACATCGCAGGGTTGATGAAGTACGTCCCGGCCCCCGACTTCCCCACCGGCGCTTTCATTTATGGGCGTAGCGGCGCCAAGCAGGCCTACGAGACCGGGCGCGGCTCCATCACCATGCGGGCCAAGATCGATATCGAGACCGATAAGAAGGGGACGCGGCAGTCGATCATCATTTCTGAGATTCCCTACCAGCTCAACAAAGCCCGGCTGATCGAACACATGGCCGAGCTGGTGAAAGAAAAGAAGCTGCTGGGTATTTCAGAACTGCGCGACGAATCGGATCGCGACGGCATGCGCATCGTGCTTGATCTCAAACGCGACGCGGTCGGCGAGATCATCATCAACCAGCTCTTCAAGATGACCCCGCTGCAAAGCAATTTCGGCATCATCATGCTGGCGGTCGACCACGGTCGTCCCCGCTTGGTGAATCTGAAGGAGGCGCTGCAGGCCTTCATCGACCACCGCCGCGAAGTCATCACCCGGCGCACCATTTATGAACTGCGCAAGGCCGAGGAACGGGCCCATCTGCTCGAAGGTTTGGCGGTGGCGCTGCAAAACATTGATGAGGTTATCGCCATCATCAAAGCGGCCCCGAGCCCCGCCGAGGCGCGCATCAACCTGATGGAGGTTGAGTGGCGCTTCAATTGGGAGGGTGAGGCCCGGACCCAGAAATTCACCCAGCCCCAGGCCCAGGCCATCCTTGAAATGCGCCTGCACCGCCTGACCGGGATGGAGCAAGAAAAGCTCGTCAACGAATACCGGGAGCTGCTTAACCTCATCAACCGCCTCAAAGAGATCCTCGCCTCCGAAAGTGAGCTGATGGGGGTGATCCGGGCTGAGTTGGTTAAGGTGAACGAGGACTTCGGCGACAAGCGGCGCACCCAGATCGTCGACGAGACCGCCGAGTTGACCCTCGAAGATCTCATCGCCGAGGAAGACATGGTTGTGACCATGTCGCTGTCGGGCTACATCAAGCGTCAGCCGGTCACCCACTACCGCTCGCAGCGTCGGGGAGGCAAAGGTCGGACGGCGGTGAACCCCAAAGAGGGGGATGTGGTTGAGCGGCTCTTCATCGCCTCGACCCACGATACCGTTATGTTCTTCACCAACCGGGGTCGGGTCTTCTGGTCGAAGGTCTACGAGATTCCCCAATCGGGTCCCACCGCTCGCGGCACCGCTTTGGTTAACCTGCACCCCTTGCAAGAGGGGGAGCGGATCACCGCCACCATGCCGGTGCGCCATTTCGTCGAGGACCGCTACGTCCTGATGGCGACCCGCAGCGGCATCGTGAAAAAAACCGACTTGATGGCCTACAGCAACGTGCGTAATGGCGGCGTGCAAGCGATTAAGTTGGGCGAGGGCGATTCGGTTATCGGCGTTGCCATCACCGACGGTGCCCGCGAGGTGCTGCTCACCACCAGCCAGGGATTGAGCATTCGCTTCCCCGAGGAGCAGGCCCGTCCCATGGGCCGGGTGTCGCAGGGAGTGCGGGGGATCAAGCTCGAAAAAGGGGACGAGGTCCGCTCCATGGACATCCTGGCCGCGGATTGCTCCATCCTGACCGTCACCACCCAGGGCTTTGGCAAACGTTCCAAGGCCGACGATTACCGCCAGCAAAACCGGGGCGGCAAGGGTCTGATTACCATCAAGACCACCAAACGCAACGGCTATGTGGTGGGTTGCCTGCAGGTGTTGGCCGACGACGAGGTCATGATTATCACCGCTGGTGGCACCATGATCCGCATCCGCATGAAAGATCTGCGGGTCATCGGTCGCAACACCCAGGGAGTGACCCTCTTCAACATCGACGAAGGGGATGACGTGGTCGCGGTTGTCCGGGTGGTGGAACGTCCGGAGGATGACGACGACGAGGGGGATGATGGGGTGCCGCCGGTGGCGCCTGGGGAGTTGCCTCTCGATGCTTGATCGCCGTTTGTTGCTTGAAGACCCGGACAAACTGGTCCGTGGTTTGGCCCGGCGTGGCTCCGATGTCGGTGTGGTGGCGCTGCTCGACATCGAGGCCTCGCGCCGTGAACTGCTGCAAAAGGTCGAGGAGGGGCGTTCCCAGCGCAACGCCTTGAGCAAAGAGATCGGGGTGCGCAAACGTAACAAAGAACCAGCCGACGACCTCTTCGCCGCTGTTGAGGAGGTGAAGAGAAGCCTGGAACTGTGGGAGGAGGAGCTCCAGGTTAAAGAACGCCTTTTTGACGAGCTCTGGCTGCTGGTTCCCAACCTGATCGACGACGATGCCCCTGATGGCCCCGATGAGAGCGGCAACGTTGAGATCCGCCGCTGGGGGGTGCCGAAATCCTTCGAATATGCTCCCAAGGCCCACTACGAGATCGGCGAGGATCTCGGCCTGCTCGATTTCGAACAGGCGGCCAAGATCACCGGCAGCCGCTTTGCGGTGCTCAAAGGTGATCTGGCCCGGTTGGAGCGGGCGCTGGGGCAGTGGATGCTTGATCTGCACAGCGATCAGCACGGCTATACCGAGGTTCAGGTTCCCTACATGGTCAACCGCGATGCCTTGACCGGGACCGGCCAGTTGCCGAAGTTCGAAGAGGATCTGTTCTTCCTGCGCGACAACGACTACGCCTTAATCCCCACTGCCGAGGTGCCGGTCACCAACCTCCACCGCGAGAGCATCGTCGAGGAGGAGGCGCTCCCCCTGAAATACGTTGCCTGGACCCCCTGCTTCCGCCGTGAGGCCGGTTCGGCAGGACGCGATACCCGGGGGCTAATCCGCCAGCACCAATTCCACAAGGTAGAGCTGGTCCACCTCGTCGCCCCTGAAGAATCAGAGACGGCCTTGCAGCAGATTGTCGACCACGCTGCCAAGGTGCTTGAGCTGCTTGAGCTGCCCTACCGGGTGATGGCGCTGTGCGCGGGCGATACCGGCTTTTCGAGCGCCCGCACCTTCGATCTTGAGGTTTGGCTGCCAGCCCAGGGTGCCTACCGCGAGATCTCCTCCTGTTCGAATTTCCGCGATTTTCAGGCCCGCCGGGCTTCGATTCGGGGTCGTTTCAAAAACGAGCAGAGCGGCAAACGGGACAACCGCATCCTGCATACCCTCAACGGGTCGGGTTTGGCGGTGGGGCGGACCCTGGTGGCACTGCTCGAAAATCACCAGAACAACGACGGTTCGGTAACGATTCCCGCAGTGCTGCGCCCCTACATGGGGGGGCGCGAACGGATCGGTGGGCCCCGGTGATCCCCAACAGCCCTTCTATGGGTTGCGCTGAGGATCGATCTGGATACGATACCCGCCCTTCGAGGAAGGGTGGCCGAGTGGTTGAAGGCTCCGGTCTTGAAAACCGGCGAGGGGTTAAACCCTCCGTGGGTTCGAATCCCACCCCTTCCGCCAGTTTTCTCGCTGTGAAGGTTGTACAGGTTTTACTACGGAGAGGTGGCCGAGAGGCCGAAGGCGCTCCCCTGCTAAGGGAGTACAGGTCACAAGCCTGTCGAGGGTTCGAATCCCTCCCTCTCCGCCACTTTTTACCCCTGGCGTTGCTGCTGGGGGGCACGCTGGCAGGGCTCGCGGGTTGCGGCGAACCGACCAAGCCCCAAGGGGCGACGGTGGGGGGCGCCATCGAAGACACCCGCGGGGCGAACCACCCCGAATCGGTGGTGGTTCCCGAGGAAGAAACCCGGCATCCGCCGGGCGACGCATCGGCTCCAAAGCTCGATGTAACCTCGATTCCAGCGGGTTGGACGGCTCAGATCGTCATCCTTGACAAGCTGATGGGCCGTCGCCATGATTCCGCCCCCTTACGAGGGGGAGAGGCACTGAAGCTTCCCGATGGACGTCAATGGACGGTGGTTGCGGTGATTCCATCCCTGGTTGTGAAGGGGGGAATAATCGGCAACAACCCGGCGTCCAATTCGCAGAAAACTGCGGCGCCCGACAATCCGGCCATCGTGCTGGATACCGAGGCGGGAACGATCTGGATCAGCCGGGACCATCCCGGATTTGAAAGCCGGACCGATTCACGTTTTACCATCAGGCTGAAATCGGTTCAGCCGCCGCTCTTACCCGAAACGGAAGAGGGCAGTTGAACCGGGTGTGGGTTGGTAGCTCAGTTGGATAGAGCACCAGGCTACGAACCTGGGGGTCAGGGGTTCGAATCCTCTCCAGCCCACCACACCATTACAAGGGGTTACGTCTTCGGGCGTAACCCCTTTGTTGTTTGCGGCACACCAGCGGCACACACTGAACACCCCACGTTGTCTGGAACCAATCCCCCCTTTGCAGTATCTTCTTGATGGCTATACGGCTAAAGCGTATAACGTCATCCATGTTCGAGTTCATAGAACTTCCCCCTTTCGCGGCTCTTCGGGACGAACTCTTCGACGATGAAGAATTCGTCGCCTTTCAGGCATTCCTGTGCGAGCAACCCGAAGCCGGAACCGTGATCCCCGAAACCTCCGGTTGCCGGAAGGTACGGTGGTCGGCCAAGGGCAAAGGTAAGCGGGGCGGGTCGAGGGTGATCTACTTCCTTCAATTGACGAAGGGCCGGATTGTCTTGGTGGCCGCTTACGGCAAAGGGGAGCGGGACGATGTGCCGCGTGGGTGGCTCAAACGACTACGGGAGGCATTCGACCATGAGTAAAGCCAAACAACTTCTTGGGGACTACCTGGCAGAGCTGGAAGGTGGCAAGGCTCCACGCTGGTCGCGTAGCACCACCTTCGAACAGCGGCCCGATGGTTCGGTGTGCCGGAAGGTTTGCCGTGCCGATGGAACGGTGGAAAAAGAGGAGGTGTTGTCCGGTATCGAATGGGAAACCATCGCCGCTCGTGCCGGAACGGGCCTGTCTCAGGCTCAGTTTGCCAAACTCCTCGGGGTATCGGTTCGGACCCTTCAAGATTGGGAGCAGGGGCGTAAAACCCCGTCGGGGGCGGCCCGTACCTTGTTGGCCATCGCCGCACGTCGTCCCGATGTACTCAAAGAGGTGACGTTGGCCCTTTAAAGGTGGATGACTTCTTCCGGTGAAGTGTGGCGTTGAGCGTGGGAGGGATCAGGTCAGCGCCCACATCGTCGCTTGGGCTCCCGCTCGATCACGTTGAACAGACCAAAGGCCGGTCCCTCGCTTCAACGGGATGACTGCCCCCGCTTCGTTGCCTGGGCATGAGCAATGGCCTCGGTCAAACCCTGCTTGATGCGTACGAATGCGTTTGCCATCCGTTTGCGTCACGACTCCAGCGCAGTTCTCGAATCTCCCCAGTCCCTCGGATTTTGGGGATTCCGCCAGAGAATCCATGCCATGGAAGGTCCGAACCGTCATGGCTCGGACGTGCCAAGCAAGCGTATGGCCCTGCCCTGAACCGGAAGAGGAAACCGACTTACGAAACGGAAATAAGCGGCAATCCGGGCGGTGCTGGTGACCGCAATAGGGGTTTGCCCCTAGAAGGACCCACGGGCCACCATATCGGCCAAGAAAATATTCGAAGAAAGGAAGTCGCGTTGTGTCCTCAGCAAATAGCGACTTCCCGCGAGTCTGGGCATCCGCAGCGTCTTCCCGCTAGAGTGGGGTCCACCCCACGTTGAAGAGCGTGACCCCCTTTTTGTTTTGCTTAGCCCGCGAACGTTTGGTAGCGGGCGATCTGCTCCTCGAACCGCCCCGCCCCCTCAGCCCCAAGCGTTTCGAAGGGCTCTAGATCGATCTGCACCGCCCCCCGCTTGACCGTCTTGCGCCACGTCCCCACCACCCTTCCATCCAGCACCATCAGCGGTTTGAACACCCCGTTGCCCCCCGGCACCACTTTGCCTGCATGGGCCGGATCGAGCACCACATCGCGCACTTTGTAGCCGAGCAGGTATTCGTCGAAGCCGGGTAGTAGAAAGGCCGAGGGGGAGGGGGGGTGAGGGGTGGCGGCGGCAGCCATCCAGTGGAGTTGTCCGTCGATGTCGATCTTGCGCAGCTGCCCCGCCGCCAGCGCCAAACCGCGCCGGGTATCGCTGAGGGTTAGGCCACTCCAGTGGACGAAATCGACCTCGGTGGCGGGGCCGTGGCCGGTGAAGTAGCGCCGGACGAGCTCGGTCAGCCCCTCTTCGCGGCTCAAAGAGGGGGAGGGGGGGAGCCATTGGTCGAGGAGGACGAAGGTCTGCTGTTTGCCCGCTACGGGGCCGAAGCAGATCGTCCCCTGCTGGGCCAGATGGCACAGAATGTGGTAGCCCCGCTGTCCAGTTGTGGCGATCCCGGCCCCATCCAGGGTTTGCATCACCTCTCCCCGCGTCAGCTGTGTTCCATCCAGCGCTTGTTCCAGCACGGTGCGGGCGCGGGTGTAGGTCGCGGCGTCGAGCCCGAGCTGGGTGTCGCGCCGGGCGGTGTTGGCCAGGCGACGGGGAGCGAGCAGGGCCAACATCCAGCGTAGGTCGCTCCCCGCCACCGCATGCAACGTGCCGCGCATCGGCCAGGAGCGGACGATGGTTTGATCGGCAAAGGCCGCCTCGATGTCGGCGCGGGTGCTGCCGGACAGGCGCAGCCCAATGGCCCAGAGCAGGCTAGGGTAATCCTGCCCCTGCATCGCCCCGAGGGTGTGCACCACCTCAAGTGGGGTGCGGGCTTGGCTGCCTTGGATCAGCTGATGGCGTAACCTCAAGGGGGGGATGGCGGTGGGGGTCATGGGTCGGCGCTCTACCGGGTCGCCTCAACGTGGCGGGCGAAGTTGTCCAGAATCGCCTGCCAGCCGCTGTGCTGCTGCTCGGCGCTGTGCTCCTGCTCGGCTTCGAAGGTAACCCGCACCGTCACCCCCGTCCCCTCTTCGAGGAATTCAACCTGGGCTGTGCGCTCGCCAAAACGGTATGCGAGCAGCGACATGGGGACGACCTGGGTGTAGGTGCCGACGAAGTCGAAACCCGCGCTGCCATCCTTGGCCTCCATGCGGGATGAAAACCGACCACCGACCCGCAGATCGACCTGGGCGTCGGTGGTGTGCCAGTCGTCGGAGGCGGCGTTCCATTGTTTGATATCGTCGGGGGTGGTGTAGGCGTGCCAAACCTCGGCCAGGGGGGCGGCGATGGTGGTTGCGACGGTGATGTTCATGGGGTGCTCCTTGGGGGTGGTATTGAATCAAAGGGGGCCGAGCTGCGTCCGCCGCCGAGGCGGAACTCCTACAAAAGCCTGTTGCTGCCGATGCTGCGCGCCCTTTTGGGGGACGGGCTGCGTTGCGTCCGCTGTTCGTGGCGGCGAGCCTCCTTACCCCCGCTTGCTGCGCATCGCCAGGCAATGTTCCAGCGCTGGATCGCCCGCCAGCCTGCGGTACTCCTCCCCCTCAACCGGAAAGAGGGCGATTTTGCCCGCCGCGTTGTAGTGCGCCCCCCAGCCGTATTGTTTGGTCAGCGGCGAGGCACGCATACAAGCGTGGGGTTTGGCGAAGAGCGCCCCCCACAACGCCCCCCGTTCTTCGTCGCCCTGCGCAGCGATCCCCTTGTGGCGTAGGTGCACCTCAAACTTGAGCTCCTCCAGGGTTAGGCCGTAGGGGTGGCCGGTGAGCAGTTCGTATTCGATCTGGGCGATGGTGGGCTTGTCCCCCCGCTGCGGGGGGATCGCCGCCGTTTGCACCGGGCAATCGGGGGCGATTTCGACGAAGGTGTTGAAGACGTTCATCGCTTATTCGTTGCCGGAAAAAGCCCGCTCCAAGGCGGCGATGTCGATCTTCACCATCGACCACAACGCCTGCATCACCCGGCTGGAGCGCTCGGGGTCGTCGCCGCTCAGCAGCCGTCCCAGGGCGGCGGGGACAATCTGCCAACTGACCCCGTAACGATCCTGCAACCAGCCACAAGCCTGGGTTTGCCCCCCCTGCGCCAGGGTATTCCACAAGTGGTCGATCTCGGCCTGGTCGGCGCAGTCCACCACAAACGAAATCGCCGGGGAAAACCGGTACTGCGGGCCGCCGTTGAGGGCGACGAAGGGTTGTCCGTCGATCTGGAATGCCACCGTCATGGCGGTTCCGGTCGGCATGGGGGCGTTGTCACCGTAGCGGCTGACGTGGTTGATGGCGGAATTCTTAAAAACCGAGGTGTAGAAGGTGGCGGCCTCTTCGGCCTGGGTGTCGAACCACAAAAACGGGGTGATTTTGGACATCGGCGGTCTCCTTGGGGATTACATGGTCGGTTCTAGGAATCTGTCGGGCTTGAGCGTCCGTAGCGAGCCGAGTGGGGAATCGAGGCCAAATTTTCACGGTTTTGAGGATCATAGTGGTGGCTATGTGACGAAAAACCGGGGGAATTTGGACCGATTACCCGC
>MNWR01000055.1 GCA_001872725.1 Proteobacteria bacterium CG1_02_64_396
GACGGCCGGGGGGGGGTGATCGACCGGAATCCCCTGTTTCAGCCCCAGCAGCGAGAGCAGCCCTTCGAACAGCCCCTCGCCGCTCATGGCGCCAGATCGGCGTTGAAGCGGTAGCCGACCCCGCGCACCGTTTCGACCGGGCTGGCGTCGTCGCCGATCGCCTTACGCAGGCGGTGCACCGCCGCGTCGACGGTGCGGTCGTCGATGAAGCTCTCGGAGCCCCACACTCGCTCGATCAAGGCGTCGCGACTGAAGACCCGGCCCGGATACTTCATCAAAAAGGCGAGCAGGCGGAATTCGTTGCGGCGCAGCGGCACCGACTGCCCGGCAATGGTTAGCTCGAAGCGGTCGGGATCGAGCACCATCGAACCGACGCTCAGCCGGTTGGCGCCGCCGGTGTCGGGTTGGCGGCGCAGCACCGCTTGCACCCGAGCCATCAGCAATTTTGGGGAGAAGGGTTTGGTCACGTAGTCGTCGACCCCAGCCTCGAAGGCTTGCAGGATGTCCACCTCGTCCCCCTTCGCGGTTATCATGATCGCCGGGGTGCGCTGAAAGTCGCCGCCCTCCTCGCGGATCGAACGCAGCAGCTCCAGTCCGCTCAAGCCGGGGAGCATCCAGTCGATCAGCATCAGGCCGATGGGGTGGCGCTCCAGCATCTCCAGCGCCTGCTCCCCTCGGGTGACGGTGTGGGGAATGTGGCCGTTGCGTTGCAGGTGAAAGGCGATCAGCCTAGCAATGGCGGGATCATCCTCCACCACCAGGGCATGGACGCGGCGTTGCTCTTCGTCGAGGGGGGCGCGGAGGTCTTGTTCGGCAGTCATCATGGGGGTTTCTCGGTTCCATGGAATTCGAAAAAGAGGTGCTATTTCCCTACCCGGCGCAGCCCATTTACGAGTTGGTGCTCGATATTGAGCGCTACCCGGAGTTTCTGCCCTGGGTGGCGGGGGCGACGGTGTTGGAACGGTTCGACGATCATCTGACCGCCGAGTTGGTGGCCGACCTCAAGGGGTTTCGCCAAGCCTTCCAGACGGTGGATCGCTTCGCGCCCCACCAAATCATCGAAATACGTTTGCTCAACGGCCCCTTCAAGTTCCTGGAGGCGGTATGGACCTTCACCCCGAAGGGGGAGGGGACCATGGTGCACTTCTCGATCGCCTTTGAGTTTTCGAGCCGTTTGCTCAGTATGACCGCCGGTCCGTTGTTCCTCAAAGCGGCCCAGATGATGGTGGACGAGTTTCTGCAACGCGCCCGCCTGACCCTTGGCCCTGTGTCGCACCCGCCATCTTAAGCCCTTGTTTGACAAGGGTATGACCTGCAAGAGAGTAGACCCATGAAAGTCAGCGTTGCCTACGCCACCTCCAGTCACCAGGAATGGCGGGAGATTGATTTGCCCGAGGGCTCCAATGTCCTCGATGCCGTTACCCGTTCCGGGGTGTTGGAGCTGTTCCCCGAAATCGACCTAGAAACCCAGAAGCTCGGTGTATTTGGGAAGGTGGTAGATTCCGGTCAAATTTTGCAGGAGGGTGATCGGGTCGAGATCTACCGTCCGCTGCCCCCCGAACAGGCCAAGGCCAAGCCGAAGAAGAAAGATAAAGCGGCTGGGTAGGGCGTTATTTTCCTGTAAAAAAAAGCGTCATTCCGGGGGCCCAGCGGGGAACCCGGAATGACGCTTTTTTTTGGGGGGGTGTTCATTCGACGGGCTGGGGTTGTGTTGCTCGCTGGATCCCCGCCCGTTCGCGGCGCCTCGGGGACCCAGTGAGGCGTGAGCCCACTTCATAGGGTTTGCCAGGTTGAGCCCCCTCTCCCTGGCAGGGAGAGGGTCGGGGTGAGGGTCGAACGGTTGTTGGGACGGCGTTGCGCGCCGCCCCCCCCACCGGTCGGATTCATCAGGCCACTACATATTGAACCAAGGCTGATGGCATCAACGTGCGGATGGGGTTGTCGGGCACCGCGATGCCCTTTTAACCCCCCCCTCACCCCAACCCTCTCCTGGTTTCGGGGCAAGGGGACCGGACAATGCCGGTTTGGATTGACCGAAGCAGGTCGTTCCGCTGTTCCCCCTCGTCCCCCAGGGGGAGAGGGGAGGCCGAGCGGGGGGCGGGCGCAACACCGAATCGAACCTTCTTCCCCTTCACTTCGAAGCTTGGATTCCTCAGCACCTTGTTTTTGATTGGCATACAATCCCCGGCCTCACCCGAAAAACCCAAGGCCCCACCATGAAAAGCTTTCGCCGCGAACTCTGGTTCCAAGTCCCCGCCCGCCGTGGTTTCGTCAACATCACCTCCGAGGTCGAGCAGTGCTTGCGTGACTCCGGGGTTCAAGAGGGGCTTGTACTGGTCAACGCCATGCACATCACCGCCAGCGTGTTCGTCAACGACGACGAGTCGGGGCTGCACGCCGATTACGAACGCTGGCTCGAACAGCTCGCCCCCCACGAACCCATCGCCCAATACCGGCACAACCGCACCGGTGAAGACAACGGCGATGCCCACCTCAAGCGGCAGATCATGGGGCGGGAGGTGGTGGTCGCGGTGACCGAGGGGAGACTTGATTTCGGACCTTGGGAGCAGGTCTTTTACGGCGAATTCGACGGGCGGCGGCGCAAGCGGGTGCTCGTCAAGATCATCGGGGAGTAAGCCATGAAACGCCTGTTTACCGTCGATGCCTTCACCAATCAACCCTTTAGCGGCAATCCGGCGGCGGTATGCCTGCTCGCCCAATGGCCCTCCGACCGGTGGATGGAGCAGTTGGCCGGCGAGTTGAAGTTTTCTGAAACCGCTTTCGTGGTTCCCCTGGGGCAGGAGTTCGAGCTGCGTTGGTTCACTCCGACCACCGAGGTCGATCTGTGCGGCCACGCCACCTTGGCGGCGGCGGCGGTGTTGTGGGAGGAGCGGATGGCCTCGCGCACCCAACCCATCGTTTTTCACACCGCCAGCGGCCTATTGACCTGCGAAATTCGGGGCTCATGGATCGAAATGGACTTCCCCGCCGAACCACCTCGCGAGGTACGGGCGCCGGGCATGCTCCGGGTCTCCCTTGGGGTCGATCCGGTTTGGACCGGACGCAACCGCATGGATTGGTTGGTGGAGTTGGCCGATGAGGCGACGGTGCGTGCGTTGACCCCCAACCTCGACCTGCTGCGTCGTTTGGGGGGACGGGGGGTGATCGTTACCGCCCCCGCCGCGGCAGGGCGGGAGGACGGGGTTGAGGTGGTTTCCCGGTTTTTCGCCCCCGCCGCCGGGATCGACGAGGATCCGGTGACCGGATCGGCCCATTGCGCCTTGGGCCCCTATTGGAGTCGACGATTGAAGAAGCGGGAGTTTTTGGCCGAACAACTTTCGAAGCGGGGGGGGGTGGTTCGGGTGACCCACAAAGAGGTCCGGGTGGTTTTGGGCGGCTATGCCACCATCGTCAGCCGGGGCGATTTGCTGATCGCCCCCACCCGACCCGAGGACGATCTGGCGCAAGCGCGGGATGTGGACGAAGGGGTGGTGGCGCTGCCGGATGTGAACTTCCCGACCCATCCGTGGCGAGGCTCGGGCATCTGACGTTGCGCTGTGGAATACAAATGTTTTTGGGGGGTAGCGGTGTCGGATTGGCTGATGCAGGGGTGGAACACACTGGGGATTGAGGGGTGGATCGTTCAGGTCTTCTTGACCGTTTTTGCCGCCCTGCTCACCGACTTCTTTCAAAAGCGGATCCTGGTGCGACTGGCGCGTCAGGCCCAAAAAAGCGCCAACCCTTGGGATGACGCCGTGATCGAAGCGCTTGGGCGCCCCTTGAGTTTGTTGATTTGGCTGCTCGGCATCACCTTCGCCGCCGACATCATCCGGCTTGAAACCGGCACGGCGCTGTTCGGGGTCGTTGAGCCGATCCGTGCGGTGGGGGTGGTGGTTCTGCTGGCCTGGGGACTGATCCGCTTCATCCGCCAGGGGGAGGCCAACTTCGTTGCCCACAGGCAGGAGCGGGGACGCCCCGCCGACCGCACCACCGTCGACGCCGTTTCAAAACTGCTGCGGATTTCGGTTTGGATCACCGCGACCCTGGTGGCGCTACAAACCCTGGGATTCAGCGTTTCGGGGGTGCTCGCCTTCGGGGGGATTGGGGGGTTGGCGGTGGGCCTTGCCGCCCAAGATCTGCTGGCCAACTTCTTTGGCGGCCTGGTGATCTATCTCGACCGACCCTTCGCGGTGGGCGATTGGATCCGCTCCCCCGACAAAGAGATCGAGGGGACGGTGGAGCATGTCGGCTGGCGAGTGACCCGCATCCGCACCTTCGACAAACGTCCCCTCTATGTACCCAACGCCATCTTTACCAAGATTGCGGTCGAAAACCCCTCGCGTATGAGCCATCGCCGCATCAAAGAGACCATCGGCATCCGCTACGCCGATGTGGCGCAGATGGAGGGCATCACCGCCAAGGTTGAGGCGATGCTGCGCGGCCATCCCGACATCGACGACGCCCAAACCCTGATGGTCCACTTCAACGCTTTCGCCCCCTCGTCCCTCGATTTCTTCATCTACACCTTCACCAAAACCACGGTTTGGACCGAATACCACCGCATCAAACAGGATGTGCTGCTCAAGATTGCCGCGATCATCGAGGAGCATGGGGCGCAGATCGCCTTCCCGACCTCGACGGTGCATGTGGTGGCCGAAGAGCCGGGGTAATAGCAGCCGGTTTTTTTGTAGGAGGCGTCCCCGACGCCGCTGGCAGGCGGTGCCATGTGCCTGCACCGGTGGGTCGCGGTCGGGGATTGCTCTCACGGGCAAGGCGGTACGGTTTTGTCGACCCCGTGCACCGTTCGACCTACCAAACCCCGCCACCCCCCCCTTTGAGTCCATGACCCACCCCCCCATCAAGCATGGGGGTCATCAGTCCCACTGCGAGCAGCTCAAGACCCCGCCCCAAATCGCTCCCCTGCGCCGCCCCCTCGTACCAAGTCGGTAAAGGGGCCAGCCCCTCGAACAGCGCCCCCCAGCGTGCCCCCAATCCGAACATCACCGCATAGGGCAGCGCCCGCTCCAGGTAGCCGGGGTCGTCGCGCAGCATTCGGGCCAGCCGGTCGTGGTCGGCCCGCTCCATGAAGGCTTTTAAACCAAGAAGATGGGTGCGTAGCGCCCGCCCTTTGGCGCTCCAACTGGCGGTAAAATGGGCCGCCCCCACCAGCAGCAAGGCGGCGAAGATGGTGGGTATCAAAGGATCCATCAGCCAAAACCAACCGGTGCCGTGCAGCAGATAGCTGTTGTGCAGCGCCTCGATGAGGGCCAGCCCCCCCATGAACTGAAACAGACGCTCCAACCAGGGGGTCGAGGCTGGGAAGAGGCGGGTGATCGCTTGGGTGGCCGCGCTGACCGCCAGTCGCCGCGCAAGGGTCGCCAGCCACATGGCGGGGTGGAGATGGAACACCGTCAGCCCCATGCGGTGCAGCTCGGGGGCGTCCAGGGCGATGAAGGCCAGCAGCAACGCTGCGGGGACCAAAACCGGCGCTAGGTCGCGTACCGCAATGGGCGACAGCCATGCCCCCACCGCCAGCAGCGCCAGGGCGACCAAAAAGAGGGATGCGCGGGCAAAATCCCGAGCCTGCATCGGATGTTCAACGAACCACCCCCGTTCGGTAGCCCGTTCGTACAGGGCGTTTTGGGCCGCCCGCAGCGAACCGATCTGCCCTTCGCGGTCCCCCTCGCCGGGGCGAAAGGTTGCCCCATCGCTGAACAGGGCCGACATCAGGTATTGCCGGAACAGAAGATCCCCAGCCCATGAGGATCCGGGCGTCCGGCGCAGGAAGATCCCCCGACTGCCCCGACCTGCGGGGGCGTGGACCGTCAGCACCCCCTTTTGCGCCATGGTCACCGCTTCGGCGGCCAAATCGCCAAAGCGGGCGTAACCGTCGAAGACCACCCCCGCCTCGGCGGGGGAGACCCCCTCGGGCAGGTCGTAACGCACCATGATCGGGGGGGGCGGGCGCAGGCCGATCCAACCGGCCCGTCGCCACAACACCAGCATCAGTCCCAGCACCAACAGCCAGGGCCAGCCTCCGGTCAGCAGCAGCGGCCATAACCCCGACAGGGGGGCAATGCCCGTTTGGGGGGTAAAGCGGTTGGGATCGAAGGTGCCGACCAGGATCGCCCCCCGTCCCGGTGCCAGGGCGGCGAAGTTCAGATGCCAACCCGGCAGGGTGTTGTCCTCTTCAAACACCCGTAGGGGGTCGGGAAGATTGGGGGGAAGCGATTCGACAGTCAGCTCGCCGAGGGGGGTGGTCGAGGGGGGAAGGCTCAGAATGATGTCGGCGTCCAAAACCGGCACCCGCCACCCCTGACCCAGCACCGGCCAACGCAGGTGAAGGCGGTCGTTGGCCCGGCCCAGCGCCTGGTCGACCCGATAGCCGAGGGTATAACGGTGCAGGCCGGTCAGCGTGCGCTGGGGATTGCCGATGCGCAGGCGGGTCAACGGGGTGGTGCCGGAGACGGTTTGCCGGGTGTAGGGGACCGGTTGCCCGTCGACGGTGATCTCGAAGGGGGCGATTTTCCAGCGGACAAGGCCAACCACATCGGGACGATCTCGGGGCCATTCCCGGTCGATGCCGTGGGTGGGGATGGGGCCAAAATCGACATCGAGGGTCTCGACGACCAACAGATCACCATCGGGCAGCAATTGCAGATCGGCTTGAAAACGGTCGATGGTGGCGGCGGAGGCGCTTGCGCTCAGAAGGGCGCTGATCAGCCCTGTCAGGAGTCCAAACGTGCGTAGGGAGATCACCAACTTCCTCCGCCACCACCTCCTCCGCCACCCCCGGAAAACCCACCCCCCCCCGAGCTACCGCCGCTGGAGGCGGGGGGGGAGGAGGAGACCCCGGTGCTGCTCAGGTGGTCGAGGTCGTGCCCTAGATGATCGAAGCTCGATCCGCTGTACCAGACCGGCATGGCGATCAGCCCCTCGAACTGGGCCGCCCAGGTGGCGACCAGACCGAACAGCGCGGCGTAGGGCAGGGTGTGCTCGAAATAGTCGGGATCCTCTTTGAGCAGAAAGCGGATGCGGTCGCGCTCGGCCCGCTCCATGAACTGTTTAAAACCGAGCAACTCCCGCTGCACCCGGGCGCCGATCTCGGTTCGACGCGGCATCTGCCAGGCGAACAGGAGCAGCCCAAAAACCAAGACGATGGTCGGGGTCAACGGATCGAAGAGGATTGAAATCCAGCCGGGAAAATTGAGATCAAACAGCCCCACCATCACCGGCAGAAACTGGGTAACCATCAGGGCGACGATGATGAAGGCGCCGACACCATGCGCGATGCGTCCCTTGGTGCGGGTGAAGATCCGGTATCCGGTTAAAGAAAAAACCGCGATGAAGACGGTCGAAAAGGTGGCCATGAACTTCGATTCGGGCGCCATGGGTGAAAACCACAGCGCCATCCCCAGCAGCAGTGCCCCCAGGAGGGCCGCGCCGAGTAGATACTTGCCCCGCACCTTCTTGGGGTTCTCAGGGAAGAGGCGATGCTCCACCGCCCGTTCGTGGATGCGCGCCTTGGACTTTTCGAGCCAGTTGTTGCGCTCTTGCACCACCGAGGCGCTTTCGGTCCCGCCGGGCGAGAAGGTCGGGCCCCGGCAAAAGAAACATTCCATCAGGTGTTGCTTGTAAGGGGGGAGCTCCTGCCATTCTTTGCTGGAGCGAGTGCGCTTCAGCGTCACCCGATTGCCGGTGAGCAGCTTATCGATCAATCCCTCGGCCTTGGGGTGCTCGATTTCGAGCCAGCCGTCGCGGGCCAGCTCGATGACGGTGCCGGTCAGGTCGGTGTCGTCGAGCGATTGGTCGATGAGTAACCCCGCTTCGGCCGCCTCCAGGTTTTTCGGCGGTTTGTAGCGCACCGCGATGGCCCCCACATCGGGGTCGCGACCGACCCGGTACCAGTGGCGCCAAGCCAGTCCCAGACCCAGCAACATCAGCGGCCAGGCCCAGAGGGCGGCGACCGCCTCACGCAGCAGCACGCCGGTGGCGGGATGGGCGGTGGCGGGGATGAGACCGGGGGGGAAGCTGGCCTCGACCGTCACCCCCTCGTGGGGGCGAAGGTGGCCCAAGAGGACCGAAAAGCTTCCCTCCTCGGCCACCCACTCGGCCTGCCCCTCTTGCCGGATCTCCCCCCATGTGCCGTTCCAGTAACGCAGCTCGACCGCGTCGTTGCCCTTCATGGCATTGGGGAGCAGCAGGTGGATTTCGGCGCGGTCGATGGGGAGGTCCCAGCCGGTACCGATGGCGTTCCAGCGAAAGGCGTCCAGGTCGCCGGAGGGGAGCAGCGCGTCGTCCACCAAGTAGGTGAGGGTGTAGCGGTGTCGGCCGCTGATGGTGCGGTCGGGATCGCCGATGCGGTAGCGGACCATGGGGCCGGCATCGCCCGAGGTCGACTCCTCGATCCAACGGGCTGGGCGACCATCCTGGGTGATCGAGACCTGGCTGAATTCCAGGGTTCGCCGTCCCCCTACATGGCCAGGCACGGTGTTGGGGATGTCGCGGTAGATCCCGTGTTTGTTCGCCCCCTCGAAGTCGTAGTCGATCTGCTCCTCGACCGAGAGGGAGCCGTCGGCCATACCCACCAGATCGACGGCGTAATGGCGGATGCGCTCGGCTTGGGCTGTCGTGACCCCAAGCAAAACGATCAGTGCGGCGCCAAGTCCCCGCACCATGGGCAGCGGGGAGCCCCCCATCAGAATTTCACCTGGGGGGTGGCGCGCTGGGTGGCGTCGTCGAGTTCGAAGTATTCACGGGTGCGGAAGGCAAAGAGGCGGGAGACCACCAAGTCGGGGAAGGTGTCGACCTTGGTGTTGTAGTCGCGCACCACGGCGTTGTAGTAACGACGGGCGTTCTGGATGGCGTCCTCGATCTCGGTGATCTGCTTTTGCAGCTCTAAGAAGTTGGTGTTGGCCTTGAGGTCGGGGTAGGCCTCGGAGAGGGCGAAGATCTGGCGCAATGCCGAGGTCAGGAAGTTCTCGGCCTCCGCCTGGTCGTGGACGGTCCCGGCTGCGACCGCCTGCTGGCGCGCCTTGATCACCCGTTCCAGGGTCTCTTTTTCGTGGGTGGCGTACCCCTTGACCGTCTCGACTAGGTTGGGGATCAGGTTGTAACGGCGTTTGAGCTGCACGTCGATGTCGGACCAGGAGGCATCCCCTTGGGCCTTGAGGGAGACAAAGCCGTTGTAAATGGCGATGAACCAAAGGACCAAAACGACGATAACCGCAAGGGTGATCCAGCTTTCCATGGTGGTCTCCTGCATGGGGGGAGGGGATTATCGAACCAACGCCGAGATCGCCTTGAACCGATCATGCCGGGCGTCGCGCAGCCATTCGAAGAGGATCGATTCGGTATTCGTCACGATAACACCGGATTGCCGCATTCGGGTCAAGGCGTTGCGGCGGTTGGCCCGGTCGCGGGAGCACACCGCATCGGCGGCGACAAACACAACATGGCCCCGCTCCAACAATTCGGTGGCGGTTTGTAGCACGCAGACGTGGCTCTCCATGCCACACAACACGATCTGCTGTCGCGCCTGAGCCGCCACGGCGGCTGAAAACCCATCCTCGCCGCAACAAGAAAATGAGGTTTTATCAACCACCTGGGCGTGGCCCGACAGGGCATCTTGAATGGGGGCGGTGAAGGGGCCGAGTCCTTTGGGGTATTGGCGCGTTCCCACAATCGGCACCGCCAGCAACTGCGCCCCCCGGATCAACCGCACCGCGTTGACTTCGACCCGCAGTCGTTCGGTCTCGGGCATGGCCGAGGCGAGCCGTTCTTGAATGTCGACGACAACCAGGAGCGCTTGGGGGGCGTGGGCGAGCATAAGAGCCTCTTGGGTGGGGGCGGGGGGTGGGTTGCGAGCATACCACCGGGTTGGATGTTGGCGCACAGCACGACGTTTGCGACAGGTCTGAAAAGGAAGTGCCGATTGATTAGCGCTTCCGAGCGGCCCAGGGATGGGCCGCCAAAGGTGGAGGCGACCCCGTCGCCGAAGCGCTGCTGATTTTGCAAGCGAAGCCAAAACAATGCTTTTTGCGGAGCGTGCCGATTCAAGGAAGGAGGCCTTGAATCAGCGCTTCCCAAAGGTACTGGTGGGTTGCAAGGGGGGGCGATGGCCGCTGGGGTGGTGGGGGCCAAACGATTTGCGCATGAAAATCTGCCCGGCAGAGGTGGTTGAAAACCGGGCCAGCTTATAGGATGGCCCCCGTCGTCGCTGGACCTCCCCGTACTTTGCTTGACACTCGTGAGACCCATGATTCGTTCGCTTGCCCCTTGGGGACATCTCCTCACCCATCCCACCCGTTTGTTGAAAACCCTCCTGCTCGTGGCCGTGGCCATGTCGGTATTTCAGGGGGTGCGACTGGCGTTGCTACTGACCTATCCGGTGCAGTTCGCCGATCTGGGGTGGGGTGACACCATCATGGCCTTCGTGGCTGGGCTTCGTTTCGACCTGTCGATCTTTCTGACCTTTGCCGCCATCCCGCTTTGGCTTCTGAATTTTCCCCTGCTTTCTTCCCGCATGGCCAGGTTGGTTCTGGGGTGGTCGGTATTCACCCTTCTCGTGGCCGCCAGCCTGCTCCTGATCGGCGATCTGCTCTACTTCGGCGAGGTGCAGCGCCACCTCACCAACGAATTGACCTTGCTGGCCAACGACACCCACTTTTTGGTGCAGATGGCCTTGGGCTCCTACCTCGGATTGTTCCTGGGTTTGATGCTGTTTCTGATCCTCTTGGGGTGGTTGTGGCATCGCATCCTCAACCTGCCGGAGCAACCGACACGATACAACTGGTGGCTGTTTTTACTGCTGCTGGCCCTGATGTTCATTGGGATTCGGCAGACCACCGAGGGAAAACCCCTGGGGACCATCGACGCCTTTTCGAACGGTTCGCGTGCCTATGGGAACCTGGTGCTCAACGGCCCCTTCACCGCCTATTGGAGTTGGTACGAGGGGGGGACGAAGCATCGGGAAAATGCCATGTCGACCCAAGAGGCGCTTGAGGTGTGGGGTTTGCCGTCTGCCGATTACCCCTTCGAACAGCAATACCCCGATCATCCCAGCGGCCTGAACATTGTTTTTGTGTTGCTCGAAAGTTGGGGGAGCCGCTTTGTCGATAGCTTTGACGGACCGAACCTGGGGGTCACCCCCAATTTCGATCGTCTGGCGGCCGAGGGGCTGAAGTTTCCCCACTTCAGGGCCTCGGGTCAGCGCAGCATTCAGGGAATTCAAGCCAGCTTGACCGGCATCCCCTATGTGCCGGGGACCAAAAACCTCGGTTTTGGGTTGGAGATGTCCAACTTCACCCACATCGGCACCCTGGCCCAACAACATGGGTACGAAACCATCTTTGTGCAGGCCTCCCCCCGCCGCTCTTTTCATATCGACGGGGTGGCGGCTGCGACCGGATTTGCCGAGTACTACGGCAAAGAGGACATCCCCCTGTTGCTCGATTACCCCGATCCCTCCGCCGCCGAATTCGGCTGGGATTACGACACGTTGATGTTTTTAAAAAAGCGGCTCGACCGGGCGCAGCACCCCTTCATCGCCTATCTGTTCACCGGCACCACCCACACCCCGTATGCCGATCCGGGTCCGCAGTGGCACCCCTATCCCCACGAACCGCAGGGGGAAGGGGGACTGTTCAATAACCTGTCTTACTCCGATTGGAGCATCGGCGAGTTTATGAAGGCTGCCTCTCAATCGCCGTGGTTCGACAACACCGTGTTCATTTTTACCGCCGACCACGATCTGCTCCATTACGTGAGAACCCCCCTACCGTTCGTGGATTGGTTTCACATCCCCCTGGTGATCTACGCCCCCCACCACATTCAGCCTGGGGTGGACGAGCGTCTGGCCGCGCAGCAGGACTTTCTGCCTACCTTCATGGATTTGCTCGGTTTTGGGGATCGCTTTGCTGCGGCGGGGCGGTCGCTGCTTCAACCCCCGTCGGGGGATGAAGCGGTGTGGTTTAGCGATGGGGGTTCATGGCTTGGACTCATAACCCCTGAGGGGTATGTGGCGGCGATTGAGGACAAGTTGATGGCCTCGGGCAGCGCCAAAGGCCCCCTTTCCCCGCAAGGGGCCGCCACGCTGCAACACCGCATGGATGCAGGGGCGCAGATCATCCGCGATGCGTTGGAACGCAATCGCTGGAGCCACTGATACGGTGCCCGATGGGCTGGCGATCCCCCCCGAAAACGCTAGAATCCGCCCCCTTTTGGGGATCCCTTGAGGGGTGCCCGCATGCGGGCCTATAGCTCAACGGTTAGAGCAGGGGACTCATAATCCCTTGGTTCCAGGTTCGAATCCTGGTGGGCCCACCAAACAAAAAACCCGGCTTCGCCAACGAAGCCGGGTTTTTTGTTGGGCGTGAAACGCCGATTCAACCGGGGGGTGTCTGGGACTGAGGGGCCTGTGGAAGGGTGAAGCCGTCTTTGGTGAAGAGCTCGATGCAGGCCATGACTACCCGTTCGTCGTACATGATGCCGCGCCGTTGGTAGATCTCTTCCAATGCCGCCTTTAGCCCTGGGGCGGGACGGTGCGGACGGTGGGATGCCATGGCCTCGACCACGTCGGCGACCGCCAAAATGCGCGCCTCTAGGACGATTTGCTCCCCTTGGTAGTGATGGGGGTAACCGGAACCATCGAGCCGCTCTTGGTGTTGCAAAATCATCTGTTGGAGCGGCCAGGGGAAGACGATCCCCTTGAAGATTTCCATCCCCCTCTGGGGGTGGGTTTGGAGCAGCGCCTGCTCTTCGAGGCTCAACGGCCCCTTGCGATTGAGAATGCTGGCGGGAATTTTGATTTTGCCAATGTCGTGCAGATAGGCCCCCATACGCAGCCCCTCCTGGGCCTCTGGGGGCATGCCGAGTTTTCGCCCCAAAGCCACCGCAAGTACGGCGACCCGTTGAAGATGAAGCGCCCGATAGGGTTCGCGTTGCTCCACCTCGTTGGCAATGGCGCACAGAGCCATACTCATGATGCGTTGTTTGTTGCGCTCCTCATCAAGCCGCTCCTCTTCGGCCTGTTTGCGCGGTTGGATGTCGCGCATGATGCCGGTCAAAACCACCGCTTTGCCGCTGTCGTCACGGATGGCGCGGGCGGTGGTCATGGTCCAGCGGGTATCTCCGGTGGGCAGCACCCGTCGGTATTCAAAAGTCACCGGTTTTTGGCCGTCGGTCGCCGCCTTGATTTGCCGTTCGGCGTAGGGGCGGTCGGCGGGGAAAACCTTGTTGTACCAGCTGCGGTAATTGGGTTTCTTGAGGGAGGAGTCATAGCCCAGAAGCTGCCCGCAACCGGCATTCCAAACCACCTCGCCCGAGGCCAGATCCCAGGACCAGATGCCGGTGCCCGAGGCATCCAGGGCGTTGGTATTGAATCGGTTTTCCTCGGCGTAGTGGTGGATCAGGCCAAGGGTCTTTTTGTTGGTGTTCTGGAAGAGAAAAAAGAACATCAAAGCCGAGCCCAGGACGTAGAGCAGCCCCTCGATGATCTCCTTCCATGACAAATGCTCGCCCCAGTAATCGCGGGTGCCGAAGATCAGATTGCTGACGATCAGCCAGAACAGCACCAACAGGGCAAATAGTGCAGTTGCCTTGGTGGCGTTGCTTCGAGCCTGCGATTCCTCTTCGCGGGTATTGATCGGATCAAGTGCACTAGCCATAAAGCGACCCCATGCGTCAAATAGAAAAGTGTCCGGAACTTACCCCTTTTAGTGGAAGATGTGAATCACTTTGATCCTAGTATTTCAATACTTTGCACAAGTGGATGAATGCAGCGTCTTAGGCGTGGTGTCAAAGATCACACCTTTTGCACGGGGTCTACCGATTCCAGAGGGGCAGATTCCCGGTTCCGACGCCCCTGGAAGCCTGTTGGTAAACCTCTAAAAAATGTCCCCACCGTCGGGAGACAACCTTGCCCCCCCTGCACAGATAGATGGCGCAGCAGGTGGGTCAAGGCCCGTGTCTGCTGCGCCGGTTTGCGGCTGAGGACCATCCGCGCCGGGGGAGGATCCTCCCCTCCAAACCGCCGTCGAGACCGGCCCGGAACAGGATGCCGCTCAAGGTTAAATGGGGCAGAAGGAATCCCGCCGTGTGCCGTTGGGCCATAACCCTGGCCGCCTCGGCCATCACCACCCAAGGCGGTTTTTGCCACAAGTCCAGGCCGTCGCGAGCCCCAAGGAGCGCCTCGGTGTACAGGTTGCAGCGGTAAAGGGGACCGGTGCCGAAGCGCAGGGCGAGCACCGCCGGGGTGTGGACGCCCCAGGCTTCGCAAATGCTGGGCAAGGTCGGCGGCGATCAGGGGAAGGGGTTGACTGAATCACCGGGCATGGCGGTCGCCCACAGTTTGGATGGCCCGCCTCTGGGGGTCGGTTGGCGAAGCAACGGAGGGGGCGGGCCTGCGAGGGCGAGGATCCCCGCCGGGCTGCGGGAGGGAGGGGGCGGTTGGTCGCGTCCCAGGGATGGGTCGCACGTGGCGCGCTGTCGTAGGAGGCGACCTAAGTCGCCGAAGCTCTGCTTTTGGCTTTTGCGAAGCGTCGCCGAAAAAGCAGGAGCCTTTAATCGGCGTTTCTTTAAGGATTTCTGGGTCAAGGGTGGGATCGAGCTCGATCAACCGGGCCACCTCGCAGTGCCAGCGTGGCCGCCACCGTTCGCTGCGATCCGGGTGCCAACGGGGCGGCTCGGTCTCGGGGAAGGGGACGATCAAGCTCATGAAGCGGGGGGCGAATCGGCGGCCTTAACCTTGAGCACCACCCCCTCCATGCCGATCACCTCGATCCGGCTGCCGGGGGGCAGATCGTCACCCTCCACCGTCCAGTCGCTGCCCCCCAGATGGGCCCGCCCCCGACCGTTAACGATTCCCCCCTCAACCACGGCGATTTTTCCGACCAACTCGCTCTCTTTGCGGTTGAGTCCCTCGGCTTCGCTGGGGGTGGGGAAGCGGCTCAGGTGACGGCGCCACCAAATGACCAAAGCCACCGAAAGGATCGAGAAGATGCTCCATTGCACGGTGGGGGGGATGCCGGGGATGAGCAGCAGCATCACCCCGACGGTCAGGCCAGCCAGCCCGAGCCAAAGCAGGAAAACGCCGGGGGCCAGGATCTCCAGGATCACCAGCAGCAGCCCCAGGCTAAGCCAACCCGAAGCGGTCAGGGCATGATCGTGGAACAGGGTGTTGAGCACACTATCGAGCATCGCGGGATTCCTTCAAAGCTAGAGGAATTCAGGTCGGAGAGGGCCCCTGCGACCTGTTCGACATGGCGGTGGAGGGGGTTACTTGCCGAGCCCATTCTTAAGCAGCTCTTGAATCCCGGCCACCGAGCCGATCAGGCTGGAGGCCTCCAGCGGCATCATGATCACCTTTTGGTTGTCGGCGCTGGCGATGGCTTGCAACGCCTCGGTGTATTTTTGGGCCACAAAGTACTGCAACGCCATAGGATTGCCGTCGCGCACCGCTTCGGAGACCACGGTGGTCGCCTTAGCCTCGGCGGTGGCCAAGCGCTCCCGCGCCTCGGCGTCTCGAATCGCCGCCTCCAGCCGCCCCTCGGCCTCTAGAATGGCCGCTTGCTTTTGCCCATCGGCCACCCGAATCGCAGCCTCCTTTTGGCCGTCGGCCTCTAGAATAAAGGCCCGCTTGTCCCGCTCGGCCTTCATCTGCCGCGCCATCGCCTCGATGATGTCGCGCGGAGGTGAGATGTCTTTAATTTCGATACGGGTCACCTTCAGCCCCCAGGGGGTGGTGGCGTCGTCGACTACCGAGAGCAGCTTGGCGTTGATGGTGTCGCGATTGGAGAGAATATCGTCCAGATCCATGGCGCCGATGACCGAGCGGATGTTGGTCATCACCAGGTTTTGAATGGCGTATTCCATTTGGGTGACCTGATAGGCTGCTTTGGCGGCGTCCATCACTTGGTAGAAGACCACTCCATCGACAATGACCACCACGTTGTCCTTGGTGATCGCCTCTTGCTGCTCCACATCCAAGACGTTTTCCATCACGTTGATTTTACGGCCCACCCGGTCGACCACCGGGATGATCACGTTCAGGCCGGGGCGCAGGGTGCGGGTGTAGCGACCAAACCGCTCCACCGTGTACTCAGTGCCCTGGGGAACCGCCTTGACCCCCATGCTGACACCGACGACGGCGAACGCGACGAGTACGAGAACGACGATTTCCATGGCCGACTCCTTGATGAATGATGGACGGGCGCGGGCCGACTTTTGGCCACCCAGAAGGGCTATTGATTTTTCATACCACGATACTGCGGAGCTTTCATGATCGTCGGCATTCCCCAAGAGATCAAAGACCACGAATACCGGGTCGCCCTGACCCCCGACGGTGCCCACGAACTGGTGCAAGCGGGGCACGAGGTGCGGGTGCAGCGCGGCGCCGGCGTCGGCAGCGGTTTTGCCGATACCGAGTATGAAGCGGCGGGGGCACACATCGTCGCGGCGGAGCAGGCCTGGGCGGCCGCGTTGGTGGTCAAGGTCAAAGAGCCGCTGCCCAGCGAATACCGCTACCTGCGCCCCAATCTGCTGCTGTTCACCTTTCTCCATTTGGCCGCCGTTCCCGAGTTGACACAGGTGCTCCTCAAAACCAGGACGCGGGCCATCGGCTACGAAACGGTGCAGCTGCCCGACGGTCGTCTGCCGCTGCTCGCGCCTATGAGCCAGGTGGCGGGCCGTCTGGCGGTACAGGCTGGAGCCCATCACTTGGAGCGGGAGCAGGGGGGGAGCGGGATTTTGCTCGGCGGGGTGCCGGGAGTGGCGCCGGGACGGGTGACGGTGTTGGGGGCGGGGAACGTGGGGCTCAACGCGGTGCGGATTGCGGTGGGGATGGGGGCGATGGTGACCCTGCTCGACCTCGATCACGGCAAACTCACCCACGCCGAAGCGCTGTTCGACGGTCGCATCGTTACGTTGGTGGCCAGCCGGGGCAATGTGGCGCGCTCGGTGGCGCAGGCCGATTTGGTGGTGGGGGCGGTGCTGATTGCAGGTGCCAAGGCCCCCACCCTGATCGACCGGGCGATGCTGCGCTCGATGCGCCCCGGCAGTGTTTTGGCCGATGTCGCCATCGACCAGGGGGGGGTCGCCGAAACCAGCCGCCCCACCACCCACTCGGCCCCCACCTTTGTGGAGGAGGGGGTGGTCCACTACTGCGTGGCCAACATGCCCGGCGCGGTGCCCCGCACCTCGACCTTGGCGCTGACCGGTGTGACGCTCCCGTACGTCAAGCTGTTGGCCGATGCAGCGGATCTCGGGGCGCTGATCGCCGCCCGCCCCGATCTGGAGGCTGGGGTGAACACCTGGGATGGGGCGTTGTGCTGTGCGGCGGTGGCGGGGTAGGAGAGGCACACCCGATGAGGTGCCTTCGCCGTAGGGTGGATCAGCGCAGCGCATCCATCAGACCGGCGTATCGATCAACCGCAACGCCTCATTGTTTGGTTTTTTGTAGGAGCGGTCCCCGACCGCGATTGAAGAGGCAAAACGCTCCATTCCAGGTCACCCACCTCGGAAGCGTCATTCCGGGGCGCCAAAGGGGAACCCGGAATCCACCCACAACCCCACCGCTTTGTTCTGAGACGGAACGGCCGCGATTGTGCCACCCCCTGCATCGGCGTCGGGGACGCCTCCTACAAAAACCGGTTGTTTCAACCAGGTGGCATCGTTGACAAGAGCCTCGGTTTTGGCTGTTTGGAGGGCCGCGCTGCGTCGTGGCCGGCTTTCGTTCGACGCACAAAGGCGGACGCGACGCAGCGCGGTCCTTCAAAAGATCGCCAGGGGGGGCAAGCGGAGAAGTTTTTTTACAAGCAATCGCGCCGAGGGCGGCGCTCCAACAAGTTGATTTTCGAGGAGGGTGGATCAGCGCAGCACATCCACCAGACTACCGTTTCAATCAACCGTAACGCCCCATTTTTGAATGCGAGAATATGAATGGCAGGGGCCGTTCTTGCCCTGTATGCCACGATCCGACCGAGCTGGGGCGATTGAGTTGAAAAAGTGGTAGGTCAAGATTTGGCCCCGATGCCTGTGACCCCGATGCCTGTGAGGCAGACGATGGACCGAACCTTCCTTCCCCTGTGTTGTTTGCTCCTGACCGTCCTTCCCCTCTCCGGCTGCTTCCCCCTACGCCCCAGCAACGAGTTTTTAGAGATCATGATCGGCGTTGTGGGACAGGAGGAGATGCGGGCGCATCGCAGCGTCGACGCCACCGGGGCGATGACGGGGGGGCATCTGTCGGGCGCTGCCCACCAACCCATGGTGACCCGGGGGCGGGGAACCATGAGTCCTGAGGACATGAAGAAACTGCGCAACCTGGTCTACCGCATCGGCAGGGTGACCCTGGGGCAACCGGCCCCTACCGACGTGCCGCAGCCCCCCGGCAGTTTGCGGGTCGACATCCGTCTGGTGGTGGGGGGTGGCGGCTGGGCGACCCATCTGCGCGAGACGGTGGCCAAAAGAGAGGATTTCTCACCCGACGTTGGGGCGATTTGGGACGTGTTGGCGAAGTATCGCGAGGTGGGGTTTTGGTGAGGAAGACGGGGCATGAAGGCGTAGGGTGGATAAGCGCAGCGCATCCACCAAAACGCAGGTTCAACACGCCCCGCCCTTTGAGGTAAAAGACTTTTTTCCGCAGATTACGCAGATGACACAGATTCAGGCTTGTAAACGGGGAGGTTGAGGGTTCAGCGCGCCACCCTTCGACAAGCTCAGGGTGAGCGGGTTTTTTTGTACCAATACCCCCCAACCGCTCATCCCGAGCCTCCGGTCATCCTGAGTTTGTCGAAGGGTGAGGGACGAGCCGATCAAACCCCGACACCTCCCAACAATTCAAGGTTCTGACTTTCTTCTTGTCGGACGTCGCTACGTTGTTCCAACCTACGCGTTTCACTATCAATATCCTGAATCCGTGGGCTGATTTCAGAAAAACCGGGGCTTACGCCGACTACAGCCAAAATCTGCTTCACCCGCCGGGTGAAGCTCCTGTGCCCTGTAAGCCGCATCAATGCTCGTTTTTTTCGGTTTCGCCCACGGATTCAGGAATATGACAGCTCAGAATCTGACGATATTACTGTGATGCTGCGAGGGTTGATTATTTGCGGTTTTTTTATCGATACGACCGTGGGGTTCTGGTCAAATCCCATTACCAATGACACGCGCGCAACAATTAGCGCAAACTGATCTGATATTTCATTTATAGGCTCATATTCTTCAAACAATCCCCCATCTACTTCAGATCTGCAAATGATATTTCTATATGTTATATCGGCCTTAAAATGGACAGGAACTTCAAATTCAAACGTTCCAATTACTCCCGATTCACTAGGACTAGTTGAAATTAGAACTGGATTGCATTCCCCGAGAACCACATCAAAAACACCATTAACTCCTCCCTCCTTATCCTTAACCTGAATCCGTGCCCAAAAATCCCCGCATCCCACCCGGTACTAGTGACGACGAATTTTTTTAGAAGAGTCGCCTAGTCCATATGAAAAACCTTTCATGGCGACCTTTTTAAGGTCATTTTTCGCCCAGTTTATGACCTATTTTTGCGTTCGGGCAAAAGAAGACCATTCGCCCTTTATTGGGGCGTTACACGTGTTTTTTTTTGCCGATTTTCGGCGCTATCCCGTGCAGCATAGATCCACATAATGATCCCGAAACACCTGGAATGCTGGGCAATTATTGGCCAAGCCCAAGGAC
>MNWR01000056.1 GCA_001872725.1 Proteobacteria bacterium CG1_02_64_396
AGAACAGGTCCATCAAACCCACGGCGGAACCACCCACCGCCACTAACCGTTTACAAATTTTCGCCCCCAAACTGTCCAAGGAGTGGGGTCCACCCCAGCCAATGTGAAACCAGCCCAGGATCTGCGAGATGACCCCCGGAGAATCGACGTCGGGGCCGTCGACATCGAGATCGACGCTGGGGAAAATCCGTTCGAGCAACTGCGAAAGCCCCGCCCCCAGCAGCAATCCAACCCCTTCGAGCAGGGCGAGCGCTGCCATCAGCCCCAGCGCCACCATGAAGGGGAAGTTCTGGTCGGCCCCAAGAAAAGCAAACATCACTTCTTCCCGGAATCGGCCTTCAACGCCGCCAGACGTTCTTGAATCCGGTTGTTGTGGGTCAGCGCCTCAAGCTCGGCCAACTTGGCGGCATCCCCCGCACCGGGGGTGGCCACGCCGCCACCGAGGCCGGTTTGCTTTTCCATGATGCGGTCGAAGGCCGATTCGGCCTTGGCCACCTTGTGGGCCGCCCCCGATCCCCCCGCGCTCCCCGCCGGGCCGGTGGTCGCTTGGGTGGCGCTGGATTCGCGACGCATTTCGCTCAACCGAGCCAGCTCCTCTTTCATCTCGCGCCGTTTGGCCTGAAGCGCCTGGATGTACCCCTCAAGTTCGCGCTCCTTATCGCCCGCCTCGGCAATCGCCTTTTCGAGCACCGGAATCTGCGCTTCGATGTCGAGCTGTCGGGCGATTCCCGCCTCGGCCAGATCGTCCCGTCCGGCGGCAACGGCGGTTTGGATTTGCTCGGCCAGCGCGTCGTGGCGGCGGTTTTCCTCCATCAGACGGGTATTGGCCAGATGTTTGGTCGCCGCCGCCTTGCCCATCTCGGCCCGCACCTCGTCGATGGCGCCGTCGACCTCGCGGATGACCTCTTCAAGCACCAGCTCGGGGGCTGCGTTTTCCACCGCGTCGATCAGGGCGTTGACGCTGCCGCTGACGATCCGACCCACACGACTGCTCAGGGACTCTTTCATAACGCCTCCTTGGAAGGGGATTGTTGCTGTAGGACCAACGCGATCAAACCCCGCAATCGCGCCATGCGCACCGCGACCACTTCGGGGTCATAGCAATGGCATTGGGGGGTCAGGGCCAGTTTAAAGAGGCCTTCGCTCAGGCGGAACAGGCGGTCGGCCAGCCCCCGTTCGAAGAGGGCCAAGGTATCGGGGGAGGGGGAGGAGATCCGGCCGGCCTGGGTCTGCACGAAGGCCAGACACTCGGGCAGCCAGTCGCGAATCAGGGCGACCAAATCGGAGTAGTGCTCGTGGTCGCTTTCGGCCGCTTGCAGGGCCTGAAAAACCGGGGCGAGGGTGCGGACCGATTCGCTCAACGCCTCGGCGTAGTCGACCGGCCCTTCGGCCCGCTTGCGGGTCTCTTGCAGGATGGCGCGCAGTTTTTCGCTGGGGGTGGTGGCGTTGGGCACGCGCAACCGGGCGAGAAACTCGGCCTCGTCGGGGGAGATACGAAAACTAATGGGGACCGACTTCATGACAGCCTCCTCCTTGTGACCACATCCAAATCTGTCTACAGATGCATACGAATGTAGACAGAGTTGAGGATGGATGCAAGCCTCACGGGGAGGGGGTTAGGGAAACGCCGATTAAAGGCTCCTGCCTTGAATCGGCAGCTCCGCAAAAACCAAAAGTAGGCGCCATGAAGCGGCGATGGTTTTGGCTTCGCTTGCAAAATCAGCAGAGCTTCGGCGACTTAGGTCGCCTCCTACGACAGCGCACCACGTGGCGGCCCATCCCTGGGCCGCTCGGAAGCGCGCATCAATCAGCGCTTCCTTAAGGGCCTCTCTTACCAAACCACCCCGCAACCAAAGCCGCCCCCCCACCTACCGCACCTCCACCTCGACCCGATCCACCTGCCCCCCTTGATCGACCGCCGCAATCTCGACCCGTCCCCGCAGTGTCAGATGGTGGTGCACCACCTCGCCACTCAAGGCGCGGGCAACGAAACCGCCGTGGACGTACCACGCCACCTCCCCCACCGCCCCCAACGCCTGCAAGGCAATCCGCGGCCCCTCCCCCATCCCCCCCGGCCGGTAAAACAGGCTATCGGGCTCGATGCCGACGATCTTCAAGGTGGCGGTGGGCTGCGCCAGGGCGGCGGTGCAGCGGGGGTCGAAGGGGGGGATCAATCCGGCGCGGCGCTGCCCCTTGGGTAGCCAGGGTTCGAGCACCTTGGGCCACAGCTGTACCGTGCGCGCCTGCGAGTGTTCCACCGTGCAGCCGGGATCGATCCTCAGCCCCGTATCGCTCGCCACCCGAAAGCTCAGCGCCCCACCCCGCCCCGCCTCTTGATCGGCGGGGTGCCAAGTCGGGGGGAGCGATCCGGCGATGGCCCACCCCTCGTGGCGGCGGGGACATTGCGCATCAGGGAGCCATTGGACCGGGGTGCCGCTGGGCCAGCAGATGGTCGCCCGAACCACCCCCTCGGGGCGGGGGATCGGCAACGGGTCGGGATCGAGGTGGTCGGTCACCGCAAAGAGCAGCGGGGCGGCAGCGTTGCGTCCGGTGTTGCCCGGCATTGGGGTGCCGTCGGGTCGCCCGACCCACACCCCCACAGTGTAGAGGGCTCCAACCCCGATGGCCCAGGCGTCGCGAAAGCCGTAGCTGGTCCCGGTTTTCCAGCCCCAGGCCGGTCGGGGGGCTGCCCCCACGGCGTGCGACAAGGCGCCAGGACGGGGGATCTCGGCCAGGATCTCCCGCACGATCCAGGCACTTTGGGGCGACAGCAGGCGCCGTTCGACGAAGGCGCCCGACTGCCCTGGCGTCTCGGGCTTTTCGAAGCGCAGCGGTCCGGTTGTTCCCCCTTGGGCCAGCGCCCGATAGGCTGCGACTAGATCCTCCAACCGGCACCCCGCCCCCCCCAGAATCACCGCCAAATTTGGGATTTGCCCCGGAATGTGCAGCGGCAATCCCCCGTTTTCGAGCCGGGCGGCAAACCGCTTGGGACCGAACCGTTCGAGCAAATCGACCGCCGGCAGGTTGAGGGAGCGTTGCAGGGCGCTGGCCGCCGTGACCGGACCGCTGAAGCCCTGCCCAAAGTTGTCGGGACGGTAGGCGCCCCAAATTCGGGGAACGTCGGCGAGCAACGACTGGGGATGGATCAACCCCTCGTCCAGCGCCATGGCGTAGAGAAACGGCTTGAGGGTCGAGCCGGGGGAGCGGATCGCCCGGATCATGTCGACATGGCCGAACCTCTCGGCGTCGCCGAATCCGGCGCTGCCCACGTAGGCGCGCACCTCCCCGGTGTTGTTGTCGACCACCAGCGCCGCCGCCGAGCTGTGGGGGGGCAGGGTGGCGGCATACTGGGCCACATACTCCTCCAACCCCTGTTGCAACGTGCCCTCCAGGGTGGTGCGGATAACCGCCTCTTGGGGGTGCTCGGCGATCAGGCGGCGGGCGAGCAGGGGGGCATGTTGCGGATGGCGGGGGGGGAAGGCGACAACCTGTTCCTCAAGCGCCTGGGCCACCGCCTCGGCAGTCCAATCCCCCTGGCGGGCCAGGCGACGCAGCAATTTGTCGCGGGCCTGTTGCGCCTGCTCGGGGTAGCGGTCGGGGCGGTAGTTGCTGGGGGCCTGAGGCAGCACCGCCAACAGGGCAGCCTCGGCCAGGGTCAGATCGCGGGCCGGTTTGTGCAGGTAGGTAAAACTGGCCGCCTGCACCCCCTCGATGGTGCCTCCGAAGGGGGCTAGGTTGAGGTAAAGATTGAGGATTTCTTGTTTGTTCAGGTGTGCTTCCAGTTGCAGGGTGCGGGCGATCTGAATCGCCTTGCCCCACAGGGTGCGGCTATGGGGATGGAGCAACCGGGCTACCTGCATCGACAGGGTCGAGCCCCCCGAAACCACCCGACCCGCCGCCAGGTTTTGCCCGGCAGCCCGCAGCAGCGCCAAGGGGTTGATGCCGAGGTGGTCGTAAAACCGGCGATCCTCGTACCCCAGCACCGCCTCGATGTAGTGGGGGGAGACATCGTCCAGACGCACCGGGTAGCGCCACACCCCCTGGGCATCGGCAAAGGCCCGCAAAGGGATCCCCTGCCGGTCGACCACCACCTGGGCAAACAGGGTGGAGGGGTCGGGAAGATGTAAAGGAAAGAGGCGGTCGAGCCCCACCAACGCCAACCCCAACACCAGCAGCATCCGCCAGAAGCGGCGGCGACGTTGCCAGATTTGCAGAGGCAAGGGTTGAGGCATGGGGGGCTCGGGGGTAGACAGGGGTATTGGAAGCTGTGGTGGCTCTTGATTGTGGGGGAAAATTTTGGTGCCTGAAAATAGGGGTGGCTTGGAAGGCCCCTGGTCGATTCATCGCAGCTTCGCTTCACCGTAGGGTGGATAAGCATCCATCAACAACCCGACATCGAATCGCCTTCTCAACCGACCGACCCATGAAACAAACCCGGCTTCGCGTCGGCGACAGAGGTCGCCTCCCACAGGCAAAAGCGACGGTCGGTTTTTTGGGGGGGGGTTGGTTTTGTGGGAGCGGATTTCTATCCGCGAATGAAGAGGCAACCCGACCCCCTCGACCCCCGCCCCCACCAAGTACCCCCTGGAGTGGACGCGCTGCATCGCGTCCGCTTTTTGTGCGATGGGGGAAAGCGGCCACGACGGAGCGCCCCCCTCCAAAAGGCAGGATCGACCCCCGTTGCCACAACCTGGGCCGACTGAAACAACCCGGCTTCGCTTCGGCGACAGAGGTCGCCTCCCACAAACTGGATTGAACGGTTTGGTGGTGCGCCGTCCTTGGGGCGATGGGTTGAACATTCGGTGGATGCGCTGCGCTTATCCACCCTACAACACCACCCTTCACCCCCCTCGATCCACCACCTCAATCGGCTTCATGCTCGCCCCAACCGCCCGGATTTCGGGGCGGTACATGTCCTCTACCTGGGTGGGGGGAAGATGGTAGAGGCCGGGGGTGACGGCGCGGACGAGGTACACCAAACGGCTCTCATGCAGATCGAGGGCCGCCACGAAGCGGTCGTCGCGCAGCTCCTGATGGCGCAGCCGCTCCCCACCCAGCCAATGACGCAGCGGGCGACCCTCGATTTCGATGGCGTCCAGGTCGATGGAGGGGGTCAAGGCTAGATTTTCGAGCTCAAACCCGGCGGGCAACAGGTCGACCACCAAGGCGTCGGGCACCCGCCTTTCAGCCTTGAGTTCAAGCAGCGTCAGCAGCAGCGTCCCGACCTCGACCCGCTCCGGAGTGGTCTCTTGGCCATCTAAGGTGTACCAGCGCCGCGTCACCGAAACCCCCTGTTCCAACACCGGAGGGGGGGTGTCGGGATGGCCCGAGATCGCCAGGTTGAGGTAGAGCGGCTCTTCTCCCCGGTTGGTCGCCACCAATCCGGCTTGCAGCGCCTCCCCCCGCCACCCCAGCCGCTGGGGCACATCCCCCTGCGTCTTCTGGCTTTGCCCCCCCACCGTCACCGTCGCCGCCCACGGGGGGGCGCCCCGGCGTTGCAGGGCAATCCCCGCCTGAAAAAGGGCCGAAAGCTCTTGGGTGCTCAGCCAGCGCCGTTCGCGCAGCAGCGGCTCGATACGGGCAGCCAGATCAAGACCCCGCGCAGCGGTCTCTGGGTTGCCGAGCAGCAGCGCCGTCATCTGGGCGGCGTCGCGCAGCTTGCTGCCGTAATCGGCCATGTAGCGATCGCCCCGTTCCAGGGCCAATGCCCGATCCAACGCCGCCTCGCCCCGGGTCCGATCCCCCATGGCGATCAGCGCCAAACCCAAATGCACCAAGGGCAAACCCGATTTGGCATCCCCCGCCGTGCGGTCGTAAATCCGGCGCAGCGCCCCGAGCGTTGCCCGGTTGACCCCAGCCAGCACGTAGGCGGCGTAGCTGCGGTAGGCCAGCCGGTCGTGCTCTGGCTCCCGGGTCCAATGCTCGTCGAAGAAAGGAGAGGTGCGGTTGAGGTATTCCCCCAGCCGGTTCAGCGCCCGGTCGAGTGCCGTGGGGGGAACCGCCATCCCCAGATCGCGGGCCCCCAGCAGCGCCCCGGTGGCGTAAGGGGTCAGCCAGTACTCCTCGTCGGATTCCCGGTCCCACAAACCGAATCCCCCGCTCGGTTTCTGCATCGCCACGATCTTGTCGACCGCCGCTTGCAGCATCTCAGCCCGTTTTTGGGGATCGAGCGCCTTGATGTCGAACCGAGCCAGATCTTCAGGGGCGGCCAAAATCAGGGGGTAGGCCCGGCTGGAAACCTGCTCCAAACAGCCGTAGGGGTAGTCGATCAGCGATTCGAGCCGATCAGCCAGATCGAGATCGACGGTGGATGAAAGGGTCAGTACCCCGCGCAGGGTTTTGGGCAAAAGCCCTTTGGTCTGTTCGGGGTCGAGGGTGAAGTCCTCCCCCGGCGCCACCACCGCCCTGATCCGCTCGAACCGGGCCGGATAGGGGGGGCGGACCCCCAACCGCCATTGCCGGGCAATCGGCTGTTCGAGCCCCTCCCCCGTCACCGCCAGATTGATCGTTCCGCTCCCCGCAACCTGGAGCGCCTCCACCGCAAAACGCAGGGTTGTCTTGGCCCCGTCGGCCAGAGTCACCGTTTGAGGCTGGGCGGTCAGCGCCAGGGGGGCGGTCGCTTGCAGGTCGACCTTCAGGGTTTGGGGGGCGCCGCTGAGGTTGGTCAGGTCGAGCGCCAGGGTGGAGCGATCCCCCCCCGCCAAAAAGCGGGGCATCGCCATCTGCGCCACCACCGGGGCGGCCACGGTCAGTTCGGTCTGACCGCTGCCGAATTGGGCCGGACCAAAGGCCAGCGCCATCAAACGCAGCCGCCCGTTGAAGTCGGGGAGATCCAGCACCACCTCGGCGCTGCCGTCGGGGGCGACCGCCACCGGCCCCTGAAAGAGGGAGACGATCCGCACGTCGCTTACCGGTTGGTCCCCCCCCCGCACCGGTTCGAAAAGATCGGCGTCGCCGCCGAAGCGCAGCTTGGCTTGGTCCTCCTGGCTGACCTCAATCAACTGGTGGTAGAGGTCGCGGATTTCGACCCCGTAGCGGCGCGAGCCGAAAAAGAAGGCAAAGGGATCGGGGGTGACGAAGCGGCTGAGGTTCAGCGCCCCCACATCGACCGCAGCCAGGGTGACCATCACCCGCTCAGGCAGCCTGCCCCCTTGAACCGGGGTCACCTGCATCCGGGCGGTGAAGGGGGTGTTGGGCAGGGTTTTTTCGGGGGTTTGGAAGGCGACCTCAAGCCGCTGCCCCTGGCGATCCAAAGGCAGGTGGATCAACCCCAGGCTGCGCCGAGGGGTGATCGTGCCGCCGTCGGCGCGGCCGGGACGCAGCACCATGGCGGTGACATAGAGGTCGTGACGGTTCCAACTGGGGTCGATGGGGATTTCGACCGTCGCCCCCTCGGCGGGCAGGCTCATCCGGGCGCTCCACAGGGGCACATCCCCCTCGACCATCAGCAGCGCCTCCCCCGCCGCCGGGGGAACCACCTTCAGCCGGGCGGTATCGCCGGGGCGGTATCCCCCCCGGTCGAGCGCCAGGGTGACCTTGTCGGGCTTGGCGGCCCGTGCCCCATTTTGGGCGTTTTCCCAATCGTCGTACCAATCGCTTCCGGCGTGAAAACGCAGGCTCGTGAGCAGCCGCTGGGCCGGATCGCGTACTTCAAGGCGGTAGTGCCCCCAGGCGACCGGCATCTCGACCCGCGCCGTCCCCCCCTCGGGGATCTCCACCCGCTTTTGCACCGTCGGGATCTCCTTATCGCTCCACTCGTAATGCCAACCCCGTTCGCCGGAGTGCACCCAGAAGTAGTTGCGTTGCTCCCGAATCAGACGCACATCGATCCCCTGGGCCGCCAGTTTGTCCCCATCGGCGGTCGCCTTAACCAGCTCGAAGCCGACGGTGCCGTTCTCTTCGGGATGGCTGTCGCCAAAGTCGGGACGGACGCCGAGCAGGGCGGGGCGGGGCCAGATCAGGGCCGAATAGGGGCGGACCACCGCCCGTCCCCCCGATTCGAGCAGGGAGCCGATCACCCGCACCTCAAGGGGGGAGGTGGTCTGCCCCCAGCGAGAGGGGATCTTCATCGCCCCCGCCCCTTGGTCGTCCAGGGTCAGGTCGGGCAGCTCAAAATGTTGCAACGCGTCGTTGTCGCGGATGTCGCCAAACTCGAACCCTTTGAGCGATTCGACCGGGCTGCGCCAGTGCAGCACCTGGACCTCTCCGGTCACCCGGTTGCCCGCCGCCGGAGCCCCATAAAGGTAGGCCCCTTGCAGCGCAATGGTCAGGGTTTGATCGGCGGCAGAGACGATGGGGGCGGTTTGACCGGGGGCGAAGGTCAGGCTCATCCGCTCGGGCATAAACTCCTCGACCTTAAGCGGATAAACCACCGGCTTGGCCATCGCTCCGCTCACCACTACCTGCCATACCCCCAACGGGGCGTTGTCGGGCAGGCGCCAGTCGGCCTGGTAGTACCCCAGCTCTTGGGCCTCCCACTTGAAGCTCTTGGCGACCGCGCCGTCGGGCCGCTTCACCGCCACGTCGAGCACCTGGGGTTGCAGGGGGGCGCCGTCGCCGTCGCGCAGCAGCCCCGACAAACGGACCAACTCGCCGGGGCGGTAGAGATCGCGGGGGCCGTAGAGGAACAGCTCCATCGGCAGTTGAGGGCGACCGCCGATGTCGAACTCGGTGAGATCCAGCGCCGGTTGATTCAGCGCCACCAGCGAGGTTTGGTTGCCCTGCCGGGCGACGATCAGCTCCGCGCCACGGGGGCTGCCATCCAGGGAGAGCGCCCCCTCGGCGTTGCACACCCCGTGCATCAAGATGTTCCCCGACCGGTCGATCAGATCGACCTCCACCCCCTTGAGCGGTTGGCCGCTTTTCAACGACTGGGCCTGCACATCGAGGCGGCCGCCGGGGTAGAGCCGCACCTGCAAGCCGATGTCGGTCACGGTGAACCAGGTGACCTGTTTGTGGTTGAAGTCGCCCGGAACCCGCATCACCGCCAGGTAAACCCCCGGCGGGCTGAGGGCGTTGATCCCCTCGACATCAAGGGTGCGGGGGGTGGCCCGGTTGTGTTCGGGATTCAGGTCAAAGCGCCCCGTGTAGGCGAGTTTGCCGCTGTCGGTCAGGTGTTCGACGCTCCACAGCTCCCCGTGGCCGTCGAAGCGACGCAGCACCGTGCCGAACTTTTCGGGGGGGATGCGGAAGAAGTCGATGTCGGCCGCATCGACGTTGACGCTGACCACCGGCAGCCCCTTGCCCAACCCCGCCGCCAGAACCATCCCCCGCCCGACGAAGCTCAACGAGGGCTCCAGCGGACGGGTTTTGAGGGTTTGCACGAAGTCGCTCCCCAACCGCTTCCCCCCCTGCCCCGCCAGGGCCGCCGAGACGGTGACCCGATAGGTGGTTTCGGGCTCGATGGCGGCAAACCAAGCCGACCTCCCCCCCGCCTCGATCACCCACCCCCCATCCACCGCCGCCTGCCCCCCGGCACTGACCTGAACGAAGTGATCCAAATCGACCCCCTCGGCCAGCGGCAGCGAGAAGGTCAACGCCAGTCCCCGCCGCCCATCCTGCTCCACCTCGGAACAATCGAGCACCGCAAAGGGCTGGGTGGGATCGAACGGGGCAACCGCCTGGGCCGGTTTGTCAGATGGAGGGGGCGCGGCGTCGCCGCAGGCGATCAGGATCAGGGGAAGCAGCAGGGTCAGAAGGGTTTTGAGGGTGCGGGGGATGGGGAACATGGGGCTCCTTCCTTGGGTGGTGGCGACGCTCGATGGGGCGCTTGGAGGCCGAACCGGCTTATGGGTAGGGCCGATAAATCCGGGGACTCACCCGCTCACGCGATCAGTATCCGCTGGGCGAAAAGTGCATGAAGTCCTTCTGCAACCCCTCGATTTGCCCGCCCCATTTCAAGCCAACGTTGTCGAGGGCTCGAACGATGGGGTGATCGGGGGTGAGGCTGCCGATCTGGCCGGGATCCCACTTCCCCCCTCGGAGCAGACGGCAACCGGGGCCGAAGGTGGGGCAGTGGTCGTACAAACCATTGTGTCGTTCGTTGATGTCCAGCGCCACGCCAAAGGCATGGTTGCTGAATTGGGTGCGATTGCCCCGGTCGTCCACCGCCCCCTTGGTCATCCCCACCCGATACCCCACCACCGAATCGATCTCCGCCCCCGCCGCCAGCACCTGATTCAGTGCCGCCCAAACCTGAATCTTGATCCGCTTGCACACCCGAAAAGGGGCCAGCCCCGGAAGAGAGATTTCGATCTGATCCTCTTCACACACGGTGCAACCGGTTGCGGGGTCGATTTCGGTCGGTTGCAGCTCGGCGTAGGGGTGGCGAACCGAGTGAACATCTACCGCGCTTTTGGCGAAGGTGCTCCAACGGTAGGTGGTGTAGTGGCAACTCGGCTCGTCGGCTTGGGCGAGCCCAAGGGGGGGCGCGGCGAACAGCACGATGAGGATGAAGATGAAAACAATATTGAGGGGCATGGGTTATTTCATGGGGGTGGATTGGGTGGATTTTTTTGGGGGGATAAGCCCTAAATAAACAATATTATTGGGGCTGAAAGGTTTGATGACACCGACGCTTCCCCCCCGGTTTGTTGGGCACCTCTAAGGAAGCGCTGATTTAATAGCGCTTCCTTAGGAACCACCCATCGATCAGGGCGACGATGGCAATGCCAATGGTGTACGAGGCCATATCGATCCAGGAAAAGTGCGACCCGAGGACCAGGTGGCCAGGGGTTGTTGCCCGAATCGAGTTGATCCAAGGCGCTTGATACAACTGACTGATCTCATCGACGTACGAGATGGCGAGTGAGGACAAGACGACTTTGATGACCGATGCCGTAGGGGTGCAAATGCAAACCAGCCAATAAACCATCTGAGCCCAAAGGGCGTCGCCGGGGTATTTTTCAAGTGCCGCAGGAAACAAGGCGGGGAATTTTCTTGAGGCGAGGCCCAGTCCGATGGTGAAAAGGAGGGCGGCTCCAAGATAAATGCGGTTGCGCTGGGTATGTCTCACGGTTTTTTTGAGTGTTCGGTCTTTAGGGAAGCGCTGATTGATTGGCCCTTCCGAACGGCCTACGGATGGGCCGACAAAATCAGGAACGTAAGTGACTGATTTATGCAAGCGGAGCAAAAACCATCGCCGCCTCATGGCGCCTACTTTTGGTTTTTGCGAAGCGTGCTGATTCAAGGCAGGGTGCCTTGAATCAGCGCTTCCTTAGGGTGGCTGTCACGTTTGGGCGGTTGCAACGCCACAAAAAGCCGTGGCGGCCCGGGTTGTTCAGGGGCCGACACTGCCCGCACCTTGCGGATCGAGCAGCAACCTTAAGCCCCATTGGCTGGCGATCCAGCGGTTGGCATTGCGCTGCCCCGACAGTTGCAGTTTGAAGCAGCGGACAGGGGACGGCTCCTCGGCGACCGCCAGCCACACCGTCCCCACTGGCTTGCCGGGGGCGCCGCCGCCGGGACCGGCAATCCCAGTCACCGCCACCGCCCGATCGACCCGGCTTTTGTGTAATGCCCCCAACGCCATCGCCTCAACCACCGCCCGACTGACTGCACCGTGTTGTTCCAAAACCCGGGGCGAAACCCCCAATTCGTCACATTTGCCCTGGTTGGCGTAGACGATCCAGCCCCGATCCAATACCCGAGAGGAACCGGGCACCTCGGCCAAGCGGGCGGCGATCAATCCGGCGGTACAAGATTCGGCGGTCGCCACAGTGAGACCCTGGCCGGCCAGGGTCGCAATCACGCGGCGCTCCAAAGGGGTCACCGGATTCCCATCACCCGGCACAAAGGCCAGGTCAGGCATGAGCACCCTCGCTCCAGGGGGCGGTGAATCGAGTCCTCCAAGCCACCATTGCCCTCGAATTCCCGGCTTCCGAGTCGCCAAGAAAGCGCTCATCACCCCGTGTACATCGCTCACAACAGCCACCCCTGCCCCAGCGCCAGCCACACCAAACCCAAGGCCATTCCCCCCGCCGCCAAATCGTCGAGCATCACCCCCCAAGCCCCTGCGACATGGCGATCAAGCCACCCAACCGGCCAGGGTTTGGCGATGTCGAATAGCCGAAACAAAATGAACGCTGCCGCCAGCGCCGCCGGAGTGTGGGGCACCCCCAAGGTCGCCACTGCGATCCCGGCCCATTCGTCGATGACGATCCAGCCCGGATCGTGCAACCCCTCGCGGCGACACACCCGGTCGGTGACCCACCAGCCGAGTAGGGTGAACCCCACGATGAGTCCAACGCCGATCCACCACCCTTCGGGAAGCAGCGCCACGAAAGCCAACGCCGCCGCCGAACCCCAGGTGCCCGGCGCCTTGGGGACGAGGCCCGAGCCGAAACCGGCGGCAATCCAGCGATCCCAAATCATGGCTGCATCCCTGGATTTTTGCGCATGCGCTCCGTGGAAGTGGGATTTCTTTCACCCTGTGTGGTTGCGGAACCCTTGCCATCGTTGTTCGTCACGCTATGTTTACCTCGTGGGCCAAAATCCACGTTTTGTTGGTTTCCTGTTTAATTTTTTGATCAAGGGTGATCCTCCATGGCCATGAACCGTCCCTACTCCCGTTACGACCGACAAGCTCAAGTCCAAGTCGCCACCGCGCCCGACAGTGGCGTAGCCGGTAGCCGAGTCGACTTTTTAAAGCAGGTCTACGCCCTATTCGGCGGCTCGCTCTTGGTGGGGGCATTGGGCGCCTTTGTCGGACAAAGCTTTGCCTTTGCCTGGGAACACCCCTTTCTGATGCTGCTGTTGGAGCTCGGCGCCCTGTTCGCCGTCTTTAAAACCCGCCACAACGCGCAGTGGGCCAGCTTCGCCCTCTTCGGCTTTGCCTTCATTTCTGGGCTGACCATCGCCCCCTTGGTGGGGGTTTATGCGGCCCGCTCGGCGGCGCCGGTGGTTACCCAAGCGCTGGTGTTGTCGGGGGCGGTCTTCGGAGGATTGAGCCTGTACGCCCTGACCACCCGCAAGGATTTTTCTTTCTTGCAGGGGTTCTTGTTCGCGGGATTGATCGTCTTGATTGTGGCGGGGCTTTCGAATTTCTTCTTCCAATCGACGGTGCTGCAACTGGCCATCGCCTCGGTGGGGGTGTTGTTGTTCTCGGGGTTCATCCTTTTCGACACCCAACAGATCGCCCGGGTCTACCCCGATAACGAGGTTACGATGGCGGCACTGGCCCTCTACCTCGACTTCTTGAACCTCTTTATCAGCCTGCTGCAACTGCTGGGGTTCCTCAACAACGAGGAATAACCACCACAAGGTTGCCTCCGGTTGCCTTCAAGGCCCGCCCTCCGGCGGGCCTTTTTCTTGATCCAACACCCGCCAACTCGTCAGGGCAAAACGGTTGATTCCCCTGAGTTTCAGGCTGACCTTGACCCGAATGACTGGTCGAACGAGGGGGGGGATGGGATCCGAAACCCAAACCCCGATGTTCGGATCGTACTGCGCCGACACCGCCCCCAGCCCCGAGACGAACAGATTCACGTCACCCTCATAGCGCTCGGGATGAGCCACCCGCCCCCGCACCCGGCGGTCGTCGGGAACAATCCCCCCGGGGACGGGAACCCGATCAACGAGCGGCAACGGTTGCAGGAACAATTGCTCCTCAAACGCCTTGAGGTTCAATCCGGCAATGGCGATTCGGGGAATGAGCAGTCGGTCGACATCCGGCCCCACCACCCCCGGATCCTGGCTGAATCCCCAGCGAATCCGCTGCGCAGCAAGACCACTGAGATTGAGACTGTCGTAGCGTCCATAGGGGTAGGCCACCCCCTTGGGTTCGATGCCGTGGCGCTGAAACAATGCCGATGCCTTGTTCAGGTCGACCTCCATAGCCGTCACCTCCCCATCCCAGCCCATATGGGTGTGGCCGTGATTGAGGATCGCAATCCCCTGCGCCGCCAGACCTTCCACATCGGCCCATTCCATAAAATCGGGCCACTGCCCCTCCAACGGCTCGGTGTTCACCGCCAAGGCCCACGGAATACCGGCGCGGCGGAACAGAGGGGCGGCCACCGCGGCCACCGAGCGGTAGGGATCGTCGACGGTCACCATCACTGTGGGGACACTCGGCCAGGGGCTTTGGCCCGAAACAATGGCCTGAAACTCGGGGAGGGAAACGAAGCGGTAGCCCCCTTTTTTCAAAAGGTCCAGTTGCCCCTTGAGTTGCCCGGATGAGGTGCTGGTCGCCCCGTATTGGGGCTCGTCAAAACGGTGGTAAAGCAGAACGTGGATGGCGGGGAGCACAGGTTCGGCCCAAACCATCCCAATCCCAGCGCCCCACAAAATCACCACCACGCCCACAAGCCAGCGCAATCGACGAAAAGTGCCGTACGCCCGACAGGGCAAGGATTTGCAACGATGAAGGCTGGGTGCTAGTCTTCGCGCCCTTTGGAGAGGGCCGAAGCTTCGGTTTTCGACAAAACACAAGTAAATCAACGGTTTATCCGTTTCTTAGCGGTTTTTTGAATTTGGATTGGATGGGGAGGTACCTCATGTCTCGGCGCTGCGATCTCTGCGGAAAAGGCGTCCAAACCGGCAACAAAGTTAGCCACGCCCACAACAAGTCCCGCCGCCGGTGGGAACCCAACTTGCAGAAGGTAAAGGCTCGTTCGACTGCCGGTACCCTCAGCTTGACCGTGTGCACCCGTTGCATTCGGAGCAATCGGGTGAGTAAGGCCGCATAAGCCTTCCCCCTGATCTGCATCAAAAAACCCCGGCCCTGAGCCGGGGTTTTTTGTAACCGCCGCGTTCCCTCAACGCGACACCAGCGTCACCAGCGCCTGGGCCGCAATCCCCTCGCCCCGACCGGTAAAACCGAGCTTTTCAGTGGTGGTCGCCTTGATATTAACCGCTCCGATCTCCACGGCCAGATCCTCGGCAACGTTGCTGCGCATCGCCTCGATGTAGGGGGCGATCTTGGGACGTTGGGCAATGACGGTGGCATCGAGGTTGCCAATCCGGTATCCCCGTTCCTGTACCAATTCCATCACCCTGCGCAGCAAAACCCTGGAATCGGCCCCGGCATAGGTGGAATCGGTGTCGGGAAAATGGTGGCCAATGTCGCCCAAACCGGCCGCCCCCAGAAGAGCATCGGCAATGGCGTGCAATAATACGTCGGCATCTGAATGGCCAAGCAGCCCCCGTTCGAAGGGGATATTCACCCCCCCCAAAATCAACCTGCGCTCGGACACCAACGCATGAACGTCGAACCCCTGACCAATACGAAACGGCGCCACGCCCCCCCCCTCCCCCAGCATCTGTTCCAACCGAGCCACATCGCCCGGAAACGTCACCTTAAGTAGGTGTTCCCCCCCCTCGATCATCCGTACCACCATCCCCGCCCCCTGGGCCACCTGGGCATCGTCGGTGGCCAGGTCGGACTGCCCCCACGTTTTGTAGGCAGCGAGCAGGCCCAACAGGGGAAACATCTGAGGCGTTTGGACCCGCCACATGCCGCGACGGTCGATGGTTTCGGTCGCCACCCCATCCACATCGGTTCGCCTGAGTGTGTCGGCCACTGGGATTCCCAGCACCACCCCCGCTCCGGAGCGGCGGGATGCGAGCATCCGGTCGAGGTCGTGGTTGCTCAATCCGGGACGTGCGGCATCGTGGATCAATACCCAGTCGGTGTCGTGGGTCTCCTCATCCGCCAACAATCCCTCCAACGCATTCAACACGCTGTGAAAGCGCTCTTGCCCTCCGATGACAGGCGGTCGGCACAGCTGCTGCACATTCGGGTCGATGTAATCGCGCCAAAGGGGGGCATCGTTGATCCCGATCACCGGCAAAACCGCAGCGATGGCGTCATGGTTGCCCAGAGTTTGAAGCGAACGTTCTAAAACAGGGCGTCCAGCCAGGGAAAGGTACTGTTTGGGCAAGGGGCCACCCACCCGACTGCCGCGTCCAGCCGCCACAACTACGGCAAATACCCGACCGGAGCTTGAGTTCTTTGGCACAGGGACAACCTTTCTTCTTCATCTAAAGCGGATACCATCGCAATAGCTGCTGGGCTCGTAGGCTCAACCACTTCAACCACAAAGGGGTCCTCATGGACATTTCCGAACTCCTTGCCTTCGCCGTGAAATCCCAGGCGTCGGATTTGCACATCTCTCCTGGAGAACCGCCGATTTTACGTGTGCACGGCGATATCAAACGCATCAAGGTCCCACCGCTGACCCAGGAAGATACTCGGGCAATGATCTACGACATCATGACCGATGCCCAGCAGGCCAAATTCGAGGAGGGGTGGCAGCTCGACTTTTCGTTCCCCCTGGGCAATCTCGCCCGCTTTCGTGTCAACGCCTATTACCTTAATCGGGGTGTTGGTGCCGCTTTCCGGCAAATTCCCACCGAAATCCTGACCCTGGAGCAACTCGGGGTACCCCAGATTTTATATGACCTGTGCGAACATGAACGGGGTCTGGTCTTGGTGACCGGCCCAACCGGCTCGGGTAAATCGACCACCCTGGCCGCCATGATCGACCATATTAATAAAAACCATCAGGGTCACATCCTCACCATTGAGGATCCCATCGAGTTCGTCCACAAACCTCGCTCATGCTTGGTCACCCACCGCGAAGTCGGCGAACACACCCATTCATTCGCCGATGCGTTGAAAGCGGCTCTGCGCCAGGATCCCGACATCATTCTCGTCGGCGAAATGCGCGATCTTGAAACCATCTCTTTAGCAATCTCGGCTGCTGAAACCGGTCACTTGGTCTTCGGCACCCTACATACCAACTCAGCGGCCAAAACCATCGACCGTATCATCGACGTGTTTCCCGCCGCCGAAAAAGAGATGGTCCGGGCGATGTTGTCGGAATCGTTGCAGGGGGTGATTTCTCAGTCGCTGTGTAAAAAAGCTTCGGGGGGTCGGGTGGCAGCCCACGACATCATGATCGGGGTACCTGCGGTTCGAAACCTGATCCGCGAAAACAAAATTCCGCAGATTCTTTCGATGCAACAAACCGGTTCAAAATACGGCATGCAAACCATGGACGATTCGCTCAAAAAACTGGTTGAAAAAAAGGTAATTTTGGTCGAAGAGGCGCGTGCAAAAGCCTTCAATAAATCGCTCTTCGGCGGGGGGAACGTATGACCATACGCGACCTGCTCAAGATCATGGTCGCCCAAGGGGCATCCGACATTTACATCACGGTCGGCGCCCCTCCGACTTTTCGCATTAACGGCGTGGCCACCCCCATGGGGAAAACACCTTTGGCCCCCCCCCATACAGAACAATTGGCCAACTCGGTTTTGAACGACCGTCAGAAGGCCGAGTTTTCCGAAAAACTTGAGATGAACCTGGCCTTGTCGATCAGCGACATGGGACGTTTTCGCGTCAATATTCTGCGCCAGCAGGGTCATGTGGCGATGGTCATCCGTCGCATCAATACCACCATTTTGACCACTGAAGAGCTCGAACTACCGGCCATTCTCAACAAAATTGTGACCGCCAAAATGGGTCTGGTCTTGATGGTGGGTGCCACCGGATCGGGAAAGTCGACCTCCATGGCCGCCATGGTCGACTTCCGCAATCGCAATGTGGCCGGACACATCCTCACCATCGAGGATCCCATCGAATTTGTGCATGTCCACAAACGCTCCATTGTGACCCAACGTGAAATCGGTATGGATACCCATTCCTTTCATAACGCTTTGGTCAACGCGCTGCGTCAAGCACCTGATTGCATCTTGATCGGTGAGATTCGGGATGCCGAATTTATGGAACAGGCGCTGACATTGGCCGAAACCGGTCACCTCACCATGGCCACCCTCCATGCCAACAACGCCTATCACGCACTTGATCGGGTGGTGAACCTCTTTCCCGAGGCCAAACGGCATCAAGTATTACAGGGACTATCGTTGAACTTGGTGGCTGTCGTCAGCCAGCGCTTGATTCCGGGAGCTCAGGGGGGTCGAGCTGCTGCAGTGGAGGTCATGATCAACACACCTCGCATCAGCGAACTCATCATCGACGGCAAGCTTGGCGAGATCCGAGACACCATGGCCAAAAGTCGCGACGCAGGTTGCCAAACCTTCGATCAACACCTCTATGATCTCTTTAAGTTGGGCAAAATCACCGAAGAGACCGCCATCAAACATGCTGACTCGCTCAACGACATCAAGTTGATGATTAAAGCGGATCAATTCTCGGGCGATCCTAAAAAGGATCTGGCCAACATCAGCAAGAACTTTAAGTTATGAGCGCCTTAGCCACCTTCCAACGGATATTGTGAAGTGGACCCCAAAAACTGGACAGTAGGTTTTGTTAAGACCGAGGGGGCATGATTGGCGAGAGCGAGGAGCCAAGCGATGCCCGGAAAACACAAACGACACAGTGCGCAGTTCAAGGCGAAGGTGGCGCTGGAGGCCCTGAAGGGGGTAAAACCACAAGCGAGTTGGCTAGTGAACACCAAA